>DUJJ01000169.1:32565-38467 GCA_013329865.1 Candidatus Poseidoniaceae archaeon | reverse complement strand
GTTGTCAGTGCTCCACTCGACAGGATCGAGAATTATGCTAGTTGCAACTTCATAGCCTTTCCAAGCCGGAGCAGTCATGTTCTTAGCCTTCAGTTCTCCGAGCAACCAATCCCGAGTTGATTGGCGTCCACAGATATCTGCATCACTGCCCGATGTGTCCACTCCAGCACCGCTCATTGCAGCCTTCATGGCTTCCATGTTTGGATGCACAATAAGGTAGGTATTCTTCATGTTGCGACCATCGAGCACAGCCTGCTCGACAAGTGGAGATAGTTTGAGGTTCTCCTCAAGTGGGGCTGGTGAAACATACTTGCCGTTTTCAAGTTTGAACTGACTCTTGACTCGACCGGTGATGGCTAGGTAGCCATCTTTGTCTAGTTTCCCCAAGTCCCCCGTCCTGAATACGCCCGGCTCAATAAGGACTTCATTAGTTGCCGCTTCGTTATTCCAGTAACCCTTCATGACGTTTGGTCCATGAACGATAATTTCTCCTTCGTCAGCTCGGTCTGGGTCATCCCATGCATCGGTATCGATGGTGACTTTTACTCCATTAGCAACTAGACCCACAGTGCGCAGCCTAGACTTTCCAAGCCCTGCCCAACCATTGGCCGCTACTAACGGTGCAGTTTCAGTCAAACCGTATCCTTCATAGCAACTGAATCCAACCATTTGGATAAATTCAGCAACGTCGGGTGAGAGCGCAGCGGCACCAGACATACAGAAGCGAATATTGCCACCAAATCGGGCACGAACTTTCTTCCACACTAGTTTGTCAAACAGCTTGTCAAAGAACTTGGTTGGTGGCACGGCATCGCAATCTACGCCAGCCTTAGCGATTCGTTGTGCTGCATGCTTCTTTGCATTGCGGATGAAGATTTTCTTGAGGCCAGTAGCAGCATTAAACTGGCTGTTGACACGATCGTAGAATTTGTTCCAGACCCTTGGAACAGCTAACAATACTGCAGGTTTAATCTCGATACATTCATCAGCTATCTTGGTCAAATCTGAGATTAGATTGATATGAACGCCACAGCGAATCATCCAGTGCAAATCGAAGGTGCTGCCAAAGGAGTGGGCCCAAGGAAGGAAAGCTGCGTTTTTGTCCCCGACATAGATTTTGAACGCAGATTGAACACACAAGATGTTAGAGAGGGTATTCCAGTTGGTCAACATTACACCTTTTGGATTACCAGTAGTTCCTGAAGTGTATATGAGGGTATTTAGTGCAAATGGGTCGTCAGCGACAGTGAAATCATTCTCACTAGCCCTACCAGCGGCGACAAACTCACTCCATTTGTGTACTGCCACGCCTTCTGGAGGCAGTTTATTGGCCTCTTCATCGCCTAACAGAATAATACCACATGGTGGATATGCTGCGGCATCATCGCCTAGATTGTCGACCAGTTTGTCAAGCGTTTCCACACCAGCAACTGCCAAAATGGCAGGTGTTGAATCATTGAGAATGTATACCCATTCGCCACCATGCTGATGAGTGTACATAGCGGTGTATGCAGCACCGATGGCGTTCGCTCCATAAGACAGAGCAGCCCACTCAACGCTGTTGTCAAGAATTATTGCTACCCTTTCTCCAGCTTTTACGCCGAGGTCATTGAGACGTTTTGCTACCGAGGTAGAAAGTTCGCCAAACTCATTGTAATCGAGGTGAACTCTGGCCATACCAGGTTCCGGTATGTAACCAAAACACGGTTCATTACCGAATCGCTCTACGCTAGTCATCAACATCTGATACAGAGTACGCGGGTCGTCGCCCTCTGGTCCATTCCATTGTCGGTCGTCGGGCTGTCGGGCCCATGCCATCTTCTCTTCTGCCATGAACACCTAGTGTAGTGGGGAGCACTTGAAACCTGCGCCTGCCGATTTTGCCAACTATTACCCATTTTCTAGCACTGAAATCACATTTGCTCGCCAATCAGCGCCATCGTTTCGATTCGCTAGTGGACTGGCTGGGCTGGGATGCCAGCAGGTAGTGATGCTGATTTTCTGACCACCTAGGGTTGTTCCAAGGCCCGTTTTATCAGCCTTGAATGCTAGACAAGCCCGTTTCTCAGCATATTTACCAACGCCAATAATGCGCGTAATTCCCATGATCTCCACGACTTGCTGTAGATGTTTATCACAAGCATCGAGAATAGGCTTCATAACCGATGCTGGCAGGTTATCTGGAGTCAGATTTTTGCCGCTTTCACCCAGCAGTAGCAATGGACAGTGATTGACAACAAAGATATTGGAGAATACAGACTGTCCATCGCCATAATAGTCAAACATTAGAGACCACAATCGTTGACCAGAGATTTCTTGACGTGCTAAATCTAGTCCGACGACTGGACGTTTAGGGTGGGCATTTGCTGGCGTGGTAAGTTTGTGAGGTTTGATTTGTAATTGCTTCTTAGCAATCTCTGTTGAGCCAAACGGAACTCCACTCTGCGCCATGCCCCAAGGTCCAGGATTCATCCCCAACAACAAAGTTTTGGCGCCAAGCCCACCCCAATTGCGTAGAAACTGTTCGTGGTGCTGCCAAGCATAATTCAATGGATTTGTCGCATGAGCAACGATGGTTTTTTTCTCGATTAGACCGATTTCTTCGTCACATAATAGTGAGAGCCGTTTTGCGGCAGCAATTAACTCATCAACTACGGTCATGATTCTCTAGGATGCCGGGGAATAAATGATTTTTACTCGGATTCACACCGCGAAATATTTTGCTAGATTATCCTGCCAAACTAAACCAGCACTTGAGAACCACGTCTGCGTATCAGCGAATGATTTTGTCGGATCTTTCCGCTTTAGTTTGACCCGCTCGCTAATTAATTTCCAAGCCGATTTACCACCTATTCCCGGTATTGCTGCAAGTTGTTTTTCGCTGACGGTATCTAAATCAAGCGTGCACTCAATACCAGTTATTGACCGGGCACCGTGGCCGGTAACGATGATGTCAGAGGTGGTTTCTAGCGGGATTAGATATTCCGCACCGATTAGAATCGGATATGCTCCTATTTGTCTGCCGAAGGTAATACCAGCCTTACCTCTGATGTCCTCATCAATGTGAGGCGATTCCAAGTGGCTTGGTAATCTGGTTCTACCATTGTGTGATTCCCATCTTATGTCTCGTAAAATCTCGCCCATGGGAAATAACTCCTCAAGCAGCGGAGTGTCTATTTCATCCCTAACTACCTGCTTAAAATTGCCGAAATCGGTTTCAATAATACCTTGGAAACCAGCCCCTTCGACCTGCCGAATATTGATTCTTCTGAGAAGCAGATTTTCATTTCTTATATCCCTGAGAAGAGCTAGGTTTTGTTCGTAAGTTGTTGAGGTTTCACCATTCAGGCCAGCGATGAAATTAAGCCCAGGAAGCAATTTTGGCAAACCCCGGGAGCCTCGTTCCGAACCATATTTGTTGATTAGTCTGATTGCGGTTTTCAGTTGCTTGGGGTCACAGTTCAACCAGTTTGCTTCATGCACTGCTCGGTCGGCTGATTCGAGCCCAAATGACAGTACTGCACCATCAGATAGTGTCTCGACTAGGGTCTTGGTTATCGCTTCACTAGGCTCAAGATTTTCAGCAATTATCGATGGGTTACCGTTATCAGTATGCAGTATTCCTAATCTATCATCTTCCCTTAATCCGTGTAATAACTTAGCAATTGGTTCTGGATTTGGCACTGGGTATTCCAATTCGACAACGCCATCAGCCATGTAGGTGTAAGTATCTGTCATACCACCCAAGCGGACATGCTTAACACCCAGGTCATGGGCAATTCTCACCTCCTCAATGATGTCTTCTGGATGTCGCCAAATTGGAACTCCCTTTTTTGGTTCGATACAAAATTTGCAACCGCGCTTATATCGCACGCAGCCTTGGTATACTTCGACTTCAAATGTAAGCGGTCCGGGATTTTCTTCTGTGCCTAAGTCAGGGTGAAATTTGACGGCATTACTCTTAGCCCCGGCCTGCGCCCAAACCGTCCATTGCTCAGCGGTTCTTCGGCAATGTTTCCACTTGCCATGCTGTAGAAAGTGATGTAGCGTAGCGTCAGTGTCCCGTAGGGATAAGAACAGGTTTTTCCTGAGTGGATTCCATCCTTGATGGCGCCAACCTCTGATTGCCCAGCCGCCTAATATTGCAGGTATTTCGCTCGGAAGTAAAGTAATGATATCGTTCATTTCGTTTATTGAGATAGGTGTACCTCGTAGGTATTTTCCGGGAACAACTGCGCCAGCGATGCAGGCAAATCCAGTGATGTTGCTGAGTAAATCACCAGCCGCAGGTGCCTCATTGTCTCTGACATAATTACGCCATTGGTCAATGGTCATATATTGGTAATCGATTTTATGTTGTTCAAGGACTCCACACAAATACCGTATGTGAAATCCGACATAAGGCGGCACGCCAAATGCCGCAGGTTCATCCTCATACCCGTCTAGCACTAACCATTTCGGTGAGCTAGACTCGACCATGGGTGCGACTGACGGTTCGAGATTTTCAATCCTTCTTGTGTCGGGGCTTACGCTTTGGCTTTTTACCACCCTCAGACTCTTCACGTATCGCTCTTAATTCCCTAGAACTCTTCTTTGATTTACCGGAGTTTTGTCCGCCGGTTTTCTTTTGTGAAATATCAACTCGAATCTTTCTGCCCATGATTTCTGTACCATTTAATTGCTGAATAATTTCGTCGCCTTTGTCCTTTTCTTTGACTGTTATGAAAGCGAATCCTTTCGGTCTTCCACCGTTGTCAGTGATGATGTTTACATCAACTACTGTGGCCAATTTACCAAACAATTCTTTTAAGGAGTCTGCCTCTGCTTTGAAAGGTAAATTGCCCACATAGAACTTCATACCATCAGGGTCTCTGCGAGGTTTATTCTTGCCTTTCTTATCGTTGCTATCAGCATCACGAACTCCGATTCGACGGCCATTAATTCGCGTCCCATCGAGTTCTTTTGCCGCCGCTTCAGCAAAGGATTTTTCATTGTAAGTAACGAAACCGAAGCCTCGGTTTACACCACTATCATCCGTTGGGACAAAGCAGTCTACCATGTCGCCGAACTTAGCAAACATCGCGCGTAACTCTTCAGTGCCGGTCTCTCTTGGTAGTCCACCAACGAATAACTTACAGCCGGGTTTAGCCCTTTGTCTCTGACCGCCACCACTTTGCTGTCCTTCGAAGCGGAAGTAACTGCGTTCTCGACCATCTTCACGGAAATCTTCGGCAATGAATGTTGCCCGACCTGACGGGCCTTTAGCGAACATTGCCTCAGCTTCGCTGCCCCAGCGCTTACCTGAGTTATTCAATACGCTGGCACCCTGGTCAAGCTTTGCCCAACCTGCTTGGAAATTGTCAGCCAGTGCTCTAAATGAACGATAATTGCAACTTAGGCAGTTAACGTTCCAATCGCCCTGTGATTCAGCAATTAATCCGTCACCGCAGGATGGACAAATAGCGTTGAGCACGCCACAATCGTTGCGTTCCCGGAAATCTATTCTGACTACGGGGGATACCTCCTTGATCAACGCCCGACAAATATCCCGTCTTCTAACTGCATCTGCTGTTTGGTGCATATACCGGTCGACTAATCCTGTAACGTGGAAGTGACCATAGAGGTGCTCAGGTAGTAAATCACCGGGTTTCCCTTCGATGCATAGTATTCTAGCTTCACCATTCTTTTCGTTCAGTTTTTCAATTTCACAAATAACGGTGTCACCGACAACTGGTGTGACTACCTGCTTGACGGGAACGACTGTGCCAATACCTTCGTTTATTTCGAAGGTCCCAATCATGGTGGCCATTATTCTGCCATCGACTTCTACAGTTCCTTCACCTGCCTCACATTCGGCGGTGGTTGATATTTGCATTCCTGGGGTGACGATGCTCGCCGTCAT
>DUJJ01000169.1:16702-32179 GCA_013329865.1 Candidatus Poseidoniaceae archaeon | reverse complement strand
AACGGGCGGGCTTATCCCTTTTGAATCCCTCATACGGAAATGAACTATATTTTACTGGGTATACTCAGATAATTTATCGTCTCCGGGTAGATAAAAACGCCAGCACATAACATTAGTCTCGCCCATTTTTTTAGTCTGGAATGAATATTTTGCTGGTAATCTGAAATTACTCTCAAAAACAATCTCATGATCATAACCAAATGAGCGGCCAATTTTTGCTAGATGGGTTGATTTAGCGGAGTGAATGATGTATAGTGATTGTGGCTTTAGACTAAATCCGTAGTTCAATAGCGGGCGGTCCGCCTTGCTAGTTTGAAATCCCCAGGGCGGGTTCATAATAACGATGTCACATTGGTCAATCTCCGGGGCTTCATCCTTGCCAATGTGACAGGTGATAGAGTCGATTTCAGTAGCATACCTCTGGCCTATTTCTGCAGCGTTCGCTTCGGCGACTTTAGCAACCTCATCATCAGCCTCGATCAAGATGATTTTCTGGGCGCCAAGTATTGCGCAACCAATGCCTAGTATGCCGTTTCCCGATCCTAAGTCGACGATGGTCTTGCCAGAGACACTCTCCAATTGATCTACTGCAAGAACGAAAAATGCTGCTAGATCACCCTCGGTAGCATATTGCTCCAACCTGACATTATCCTGCGGGTGTGCAACCAACCTCGATAATTCGATGGCCAAATGTTTGGGCCGCACAACATCACCAACCCGGCGGTCTGTATTGTTGATTTTGCTGATTGCGAGCTGCGGCTTCTGCTTGTAATCGCATGGCTTCTAATCTAGCATAGGCATCGTTTTGTGCGTGAGCTTGCTGCTGTTGCATTTGCAACACCAACAAACGAATTTGTTCGGATTCCGCCCTCAAGCGTGCTAGTAACTGCTCGCTTGGTTGAGCCGTGCCGCAGAAACGACAAAACCTAACACCGTCTTGATGTTGATTGCCGCAATTTATGCAAAAGCCCATAATAATCCCTAAATGCCGTTATATTTGAGTCAATCGTTGTCATTGTACCGCGGTGAGTTCTAAGAATACTGGCCATGTTTCAAACCCAGTAGCCATCGCACGTTCACTGATATCCTCCCATCTTGGGTCATCCATCATTTCTGTCGGCGCAACGCCAGCATCAATTAATTCTGTAACCAAAGCCCGGAACTCTATTTCAACATCTGACATTTCAATAACTTCCTCGGGTTCTTCGATACTTGGAATTTCGACATTATTTGTGACACTGCTGATTATTTCTGTAGTAGTCTCTTCCATAGTTGCTGGCGTATCAAGTGGGTTATTTGGCAACTCAACATTGACTATTTCTTCTGCTTGAGCAATTATACCTTCCATAATCTGGTCTGAGAAATTATCAATAACAGCATCTAAACCGGCTTCTTCAGTAGATTTCACTTCCGGTGGGAGAGCCTCAATAGGGGCCTCTTGTTCAATAATCTTAGTCTTCCTGACCAATCTGCCAACCCCCAACACCTCAGCCTGTTGTCTAGCAAGCTCAGCGGCTTGTCTTCTTGGTAACGAGACGAAGCATTTGCCTGGAATCGAACTTGGCGGGAAAGGGAGATAATATCGCTCAAGTGGGGATATATCTGGATGTCTAAAGCAAAGGATATTCATGGTTTCAAAACCCCTTTGTGCAGGTAGTCCCATCGAGAATGGCACAGGCATGATATCAATGGTTCCACGCAGCCACTTCTCTTGAACGATTAGTTGTTGCATCCATGAACCTAGATCAAGGCTGGCGATATCAACAAATTGAAAGGATGCAGAACGCGCATCAAAACCCTGCTTTTCTAGCAGTTTAGCCTCCTCACGGGGCCGATGAAACACAGTCATCACAGGCTGACCGTGCTCGGTTATGTCGCCGTGCAGTTCCATCATTTTACGGTGTTTTCGAGGGAACATAAGCAAAATAAGCATTCTCGCCGCTTTATCATCCCATATCTCTCCCCAACGGCTATCTGCTTCAACATACAGTTGACCGATTGTTGTGTCGGGTATCATTGCAGTTATTCCCATGCCGCACCAATGCTAGGGAATAAGAGTGATTCTTTAGGCATACCGTATCTAAGTTAGAGATTGTTCGAGCACTAACTCCGCAAGAAAAACTAAACCTCCTGCTGCGCCTCTAATTGTGTTGTGTGAGTATGCACTGAATGAAATTCGGGTCCCGCTCAGCACGATGTTGCCCATAACAATCCCCATTCCGGTCTTGAGGTTGGTTGCTGGATCAGGATTGTGAGAAAAATTACTACCATCCGACCATAGGTGAGCAATTGGGTCAATTTTGTCAACAATGTGTATGGCATTGATAGGGCCACTAGGTAAATTACTGTAACAAGCTATGCCCTTCAATGCATTAATCAAAGTGTTGTGCGATACGGCTACGGCGGTTTCGATCTCGACGAAGACTTGATGCCCGTCCTGGCGCGCGATTCTCTGACATGAGATACTTACATCCAAGGTAGCAGGAGTAATTTCCTGCGATTCGATTGTCCCGAGAACATGTAATAATTCAGCATGAGTTTTTTCCGCCTCACCTGCTATTTGGGGTTTAACATCACCCGATAGCGCAGATTGGTCGTACAGCAACTCCCAGCCCGCACCTGATAGCGCCTGTTCACTGCGCATTGTTATTGATTTGATATCACTAATTTTATTGATTGCAGCAACAGGTATAACCAGCGGTATCAGTGTACAGTTCGTTGCGCAATAATGCATGCTAGAGTGAAGGTGGTGGGGGTTAATCTCTGGGATAACCATTGGAATTCCCTGAGCCCTTCGATATGCACTAGCATTGGAAAAAACCGTGACACCAGATTCAGCCAAAGCCTTCTCAATAGAGAGTGCTGCGGTTGAGGGGAGGCCGGAAAAAGCATACCTAATGTCTAAATCAGAGCATTTTTTTGTTAACTCTGTTGAGTTGGCATCAATTATTGTAAGTTCGGGTAAGTCCGGGCGTGGCTCTGATAAACGCCATGGAACCGATTTCAGTGATTTTCCAGCAGTTGACTCACTTCCGGCAATGGCACATATCTCAAACATGGGATGTTTTACCAAGCGTTGTTGCAGTCGCTGCCCAACTAGACCACTTGCCCCAAGTATCAGGCATCTTACTCGGGTCATATACACCGGTTAAAGTCATTAAATTTGATTGCTTGCTTAATCAATATCGAGGTTTCCTTTACCGGTTACTACCTCAACTGGGTGAGGAAATATTCGTCTGACTAATAGTTTCTTGAAAATAATCCACCCATCGACAATTGAGCCTAATTTTGCTTCACCAATTCTCCCTCGGTATGATATTGGTATGGATACAATAGTAATTTTCTCTCGCACACATGAAGCATACATTTCTGCTTCAATTTCGAACCTCATTGAATTAAGTTTCAACCTGGCAATTGCTGATTTAGTAAAACCCCAATACCCAGTACATAGATCATTGGTATTAACACCATACAATGCAGAAGCAACCCATGTTAGTATGTGATTGCCAAAGTAATTGACTCTCGTCATGGCACCTGGCTCCATTTTACCGCGCAGTCTATCGCCAATTACCACTTCATTATTCTCGAGCATGGTGACGAATTCTGGTATTTCTGCTGGGTCATATGTGCCATCTGCATCTAACATCACAAGTGCATCCTTGTTCAAGGCTAAGAACTTACTAAACCCGGTTCGCATGGCCGCGCCTTTACCATAGCCAGCCTGTTTGATAACCTTGCAGTCATATTGTTTGGCGATTTCTACTGACAGGTCTTTACTGCCACCGTCAACAATCCAAACTTCGGTTTTCCAGCCGAGCGTTGTTAGTTGCTGGCGAGGAATCTGTGGTAGAATCTTGCGTAAACCATACTCCTCATCCAGCGTTGGAAGCAGGACTACGAGATTCTTCATCGGTTCTTACACACCCTCGTTAGTTTTGATGCCTTCGATAAATTAAATCATCAAACATCAATTTCTAGCCAGTGTAGTCTGATTCCGGTAGTATCCAAAACCCTGTCGCCACGACCCGATAAACCAGAGGGGTTAAGCCAAAAACTTGAGGAGGTAGAGTCATCCCATTCAATACCAGCATCGATTGTTGTATGCGTCATCTCCAGCGTGAAACAGTGTCGATGCCATCCTGAACTACCGCTGGTTACGGTAGTTTGCTGATTCCCAATTGACAAGTAAAAATCGTCATGCTGTCCGACAGACTCGTAGAACAAGCATATCCTCGAGCCAACAAAGGCTGTCCTCGGTAATTCAAAATTGAACACCGAATTTGCTCCCTCTTCAATAAAAGCCCTGAATTCACCATATTGCTCGTTTAGAGTCTGGTACCTGTTGTCTCGCCACGGATCTACACGAATCTCACAGTTACCCGTGCAAGACTCAAAATCTACTGTCGCTATGGTTGATTGTTGTGAGTTGCCTGCAGGATTAAACTGCCACAATCGGCTACCATCGATGTCTTCAATGATGGTCCAATAACGTGATTCAGCTAAGGTCCATCCAATACTACCAATAGGAGAACTAATCGCATAATCGATACCTAACTGAACTATTTTGGACGCGTTATTATACATAATTGCGGAGGTTGCGAGCGGGTGTATAGTCTCATCAATCAGCAACAAACCTAGTGTCGGTATACTAGTCGTTTGGATTCCACTGGGAGTATCATAAATGTGACCCCAATGATTGTTTTCAGTGTAAATTATGCTATCTTTTGGTAATGTCTCTAGGAGTTCTCGTATCTCCAGGTCTGCATGAGTTACCGGCCTTAGTTCGTCATGTTGTGCGATATTTGCCGTGATCACATTTGCCACGATTATTCCGATAAGGACCGCCGCAGTCATTATTTTACCTAATTTTTCGTTCAGACTGGGGTCCCAATTAATCGTTAGCAACCCGCGCTTAGCGTCTAGTGAATTAAGTCCAGTCGATGGGCTCAACCACAACGCGCTGAGGGCAGCAAGCGGGATATGAAAGGCATGTAAGCCCATAGAATACAAGGTGTATGATAATAATGACAAAACAGGTATGTTTTGTAACCCCTCGATCAGGTGTATTGATGTCAGCACCCACAGTAAGGCAAGCCATGTGATTAGCATCCTTCCCTCAACGGTGCTTCTCAATTTCCAGCCAGCAACCAAAGAAAAAGCGAGTAAAACCCCGTTATAGGTCAACAACGGTCTACCTCCTTGCCAACCATATTCAGCAAATACGGCCTCATCCAACATTCTGGGAGCGAGGAAAATCACTGAGATTGCGGCTGCAATAGTTATCAGTATCGAACAGGCCAGCAACAGTCTGTGAAAATTCTCACTGTACTCGGCTCGCAGACTCAAACCAATTACAACATGAGCAATCATCAGTAACCCTAGATAAATTGCTCCAGTTGGGTGGATGAGAGATACACATGAGACAGCAATAATAAATCCTCTAGTGTGATGACTTCCACGACTTGATGACGGCCTCAGTAAAACCAGCAAACCGACAACTAATCCGAGTTGACTTGCCACGGTTGGGTAACCAGAATCATAGACCTTGGCGAATATTCCCACGCCAAGTGCCATAGTAACTAGAAACTGACCGCCGGAACCGTGGTGGTCCATCGCACCGGCGGCTCCAATAACCAACACAGCAAGCGTGTAATGTCCAAGAAAAAATACCGCTCGACCTGAATCGATGTTAGCAGCCTCTGATAGCCAACTTGCTAGGGCAGGAAACGCCGGAGGGTATGTCCATGAGCCTTCATTGACACCGGACAAAACCATGTTACCGTGTTCTGATATCTGACCTGCTAGGACCGCAAAACCAATCCAATCAACACCGAATGGTAATTCTTGGATTATGGGTAGGATCAGAATTCCTAGGGACAATATCATTCCAACAGTGATGCCAAATTTGTATCTATTAGACTGAAACCACTGCTGAGCGGATGCCTCGTCGGAGATTTCCTGATCTTCACTTTCAAGTATCATACCGTGCATGGCTGCTTCAAGTTTCTGCCATTGTGTCAAACCATTTTCCTCATTCACTCGACGTTTTAAGTGGGCGACTGATAGGGTATTGGCCAATAAAATTACGGCGGATGCCAATACCCAAGTCCACAGTCCACTAAGGAACACCAGTCCGCAGACACCGTAAATTAGCAATAATCCAAGCGCCGGGCTGAGCATAGCTTTCCGCCATCCATCTGCTGCCCCATCAAGGACTCTGCACAATGCATAGCCGGGAATTAACGTTATGGCTAACAATATTAACATAGCCACAAGCATACTCTACCCTAGGAGGTAGAGGTCTTGACTTTTCGGCCAATAATGAAAAATATGCACCGTTTAGACAGACTATGTCCGAGGGCGAGTTTCCATTTCATCCCATCGTCCAGTTACCAGAAGAATACTGGGTTTTTGATTTTACAAAACCCAACAACACTGACTGGAAGTGTCCTTTTGAGTATCAGATTGGTCGATATGATGAACATCGGCCTGGCATGTATAACACTGAATTGTTTGGCGGCGAAAGGGACCTGCATGTCGGTCTCGATATCGGAGCGCCGGTTAGCACACCAGTGTATGCGTTTGCCGACGGAAAAGTCTTCAGCAAGGGTATCAATCCAGAAGCAGGCTCATACGGCCCAACCATCATTACTGAGCATGAGTTACAATTACCCAACTCGGTAGGTTCTCGAGATTTCTCACCTGCACAGAAATTTTGGGTTTTACACGGCCATCTCTCGACAGAATCACTCGATATGGTTGAGGTTGGCGAGTCATTTACCGTAGGCCAAGTTATTGCTACCATTGGACATGAATATGAAAATGGTGGATGGCCACCTCACATACACATACAACTCTCTCTAAGACAACCTGAAGTAAATGACTTACCCGGAGTAGTAAAATTAGCCGACCGTGAGGTGGCGTTGAAACTCTATCCAGATCCGCGGCTAATCGTTGGTCCAGTTTACTAATCTAATTAATCAATTCTTATTCCCAAGAAATTTCTTGAGGGAATTTATTGAATCGATCGCAGATGGGTCTTTTCCATGAACCAAGCCCATGGCAATCGAGAGCCAATCCATGATTATACACAGGTGTAGTAATGCCTCGAGTAGAGTCTCTCCTTCCCCATGAATGCGCCACGCCATGTCGCTGGGTGTGTGAGCAATCATCCATTCCAACCGATTAGCAACTCTTGAATGCATACCGTTCCACGTCAAGAATAGAATAACAGTTTCACCAACGCTGAAATCAGCGTCGTCTCCAACTCCACCCCACGCAACACTTTCGTTATGGTTCATCTCAGGAAATATTCCAACCCGCGCAAATCTAGCCGCATTTTCGTTGAGTTGATTTTTAAAACGGTTGAGAGCAGGTGTTAGTTCAGTTGGTCCCAACAAAGAAATTGGTTGTGTTGCCATGTAGGTAATCAATTCAATCAACTCAGGGTCATCACTATTGATAAAGTCATAATCGTTGACAACAAGTTGTAATCTGGTTAGCATTTCCTTGTCTTTGTCACTGTTTGGTAAGATGCCGATACTACGGAACAAGGCTAACTGCCGAGAAAATATATGGCCAAATGCTGAGCGTGGCGGTTGTCCACCGATTGATGGTATAAAATGACAATTATAGTGCAGCTCAGCGAGACCGGATAGTATTCCTCCCGTCGATATCACTACTACTGTTGCTCCAGACTTCAAGGCTATTTCAGTAGCCGCAATGGCTTCTTCGGTGTTGCCACTGTGCGAGGTTGACAAAACAAGCCATCGGTCATTCCACCAGGCTGGTAAAACATAATCTCGCTGAACGATTACAGGTATGCTGCCCGCTTGATTGCACAACACAGATAAGAAGTCTCCACCAGCAGCAGAACCTCCCATGCCAAGGGCAATAACCCCATGCCATTGTGTTTTAGCTAACTCCTCAATCCATGGGTATCGCTCAGAATTTACCGCCCTCAAACCGGTGGTGATGTTTTCGACGAATGCTCTAGTAAACCCAATCATGTCCTCAGTATCTAGTGCCGTGGCTAATTCGCTAAGGTTGACATCCGCCATAGAATGATGGTGAGCCTCATACTTTTTACTCTATACTAACATTTTCGTCAATAGCCATGCTATGTAGAGCAATCCACTCGCCTTCGATACGTGCAATTCTTGCCGCCGTCTTTGCTTTATGGTCCCAAGGTAACCTGATCGATGCCATGGTCCATGTTGTTGGGTCGAGAAATTCTCCGACCGAAGAATCTTGGTTGATTAAGTCGACAACAATGTGCTCTGACATCCGTGCCAATACTTGAGATGATTCCAAATCACGCCATGTTGCACCAGTCCTTTCCTGTCGGTCTATCCGTTCAACTATCGCTCCATCTTTTGCCCATGAGGCTGGCCTCCAGAGATTTTCCCGCCATCTTATTACGTCTCCCAATTCATAGCCCGGTTTACGATAGAGCAAGGTAAGCCGTGTGACGTCGATACCGTCTTTACGACCAACTGTGGAATTAGTTTCAACCACCTGACCACCATATTCTTTGGTGAGATGGCGCCCCCAAGCTCGAGCAAGTCCTTTGCTCCCTAAAACAACATCATAACCGCCAGTCACGGGACCTTCATTGGTTATGAAAAACATCGGGTCATCCGATAGGGATTCTTTGACTAGGTCCAAAGTTTTGCGGAGGTTTTCATACTCCTCTTCGCTAAGTTTCCGACCACTCGAGCGGAGTTGTACAGTTGCTTCGTAGTAATTGCCCGCCTTTCTCGTACAGGTCAAGCAAACACCATTTGCCATCCTAGCCCGCATCGTGTATTCTTCTTGGAATAATAAGGAATCAATCACTCCTTCCAACTGGAGGTGAATGAGTGTGTGGCGGTCAGAAACTCTTCGAGTTTCAAATGCTATACCAATGTCTTCTGCATCGACATGAAATTTTAGATTCCGTTGAATGAGTTCGTCCCAGACCTCCTCTTCACTAATGTTTACCCATTTCCCTTGTAATTCTACGATGCCGCATCTAGCACACCGAACCCACGGAACATTTTCTGGTACTTCGGCTAACTTAACCCGCTTTCTGAAGCAAGGTTCACACATGCGTTCGCCAAATAGTGGTGGCGGGGCACCACACACCAGACAAAACGCCTCACCTAACTCAGACACGCCATCACCAAAGTGTCCTGTAAGCCCTTATGTTTCAAGTTGTAGCATAAAATTACTACTTAATGTCATCATTTAGTGGGACAGTAGCTTCAGTCTCATCGTGCTTGACTTTGAGAGTGTGCTCCATTGCAGTAATCCTTGAAGCCAATCTTCGGTTACGAGAGACAACTGTCCAAGTCCAAATTCCAATGCCGATGATCATTCCTATGTAAGCGATTGAAAGGTATGTTCTATCTTCCATTCACTCACCATCAATTATCCCTTGGAGACGGTTAATTCTCTGCTCAAACCGAGTTATCTGAACGGAGGTAATAATATGTCCGATAACCATCAGTGTGAACGATATGACTCCAACATAAAACGCAAGCCTCATCTCAAGCGAAATAGAACTTGCATCGTCACCAGCGATAATTGGTCCCGGGTGGCGAATAACCCAAATCCTCGTTACCAAATAGGTAAATGGGACCAAGACGAAACCGTAGAAACCAAAGGTTGCGAATGTGTCTCTACTCTCAACACCGTCAGGTTGACTTCTTCGACCGAGAACGAGGAACAAAGCAAGTAGGGTGAGTAAAGCAAACGAATTCAGACGATAATCCTGCCAATCCCATGGAGTGCCCCACTCTGCTGCACCCCAAATGCAGCCGGACCATACGGCGATTAAGCCACACGCAAGACCGGCCTCGGAGCCAGCAATATGTAGTTTCCAGCCGAGTTCATTGCGTTTGAATAACCACATTGCGGAGCCCGCAAATAATACACTGAAAGATATGAATGCAGCCCATGCAGCGGGCACGTGCCAATAAAAAATGCGCTGTGCTTCAGGTGATTCGAAGGCATTAATATTAACGCTTGGAACCCAATTAAAGGCTAGAAATAGCGTGGTAACCAAGCCAGTGAATCCGGCAATAAGGAACAACTCGCCCTTACGCTCTCTCATGCCAGCCCCTCATTCGCTTACCTTTTGAACCTAAGGTTACAGGCTTGCGCAATAATCAACGACCAGGCCCCAAGGAAGAATCAATACAGGGGTTAACAGTCTGATAAAAACTGCATTGTTGCGCGGTAATCTTACGGTGCTCATTTGCAGAAATCTTACGATAAATGAGGTTATCAAGGTAACAAATCCACCAATAAGGATTACTCGATAATCCGTTGATTGAATGAAGATTTGCATAGCAATTGCAGTGAATATAATGCCACTAATTATGCTTTCAAGGTATGAATTAGGTATTGTATTACTTTGCGCTCGCCACCAATCTACTGATCTTTGTTCCATGAGAATTTTAAAAACCGGATCTCCAACTAGACCCATCGTGAAAGCTGGTGCAAGGGTGAAACCCATCAAAATCATCTTGTTTTCTGACAGCCCGAGAGGGTCAGCAATCGATAGCAGGCAACCCATTACCAGCAGCGCAGCCAACCAATTCCTTTGAACTGAAACAAGTGTGGTAAGATTGAGATTCCAACCGATTTTTGTTCGTAACAAAGGATACGATTTTTCTGTGGCACTAACCTCCCAAGATTTACTGTGTTTGGGTTCTTGTTGCGAGACGACGCTAAGGTTGTGTAGTGACGTAGCACATTCTCTCATTCGCTTATCGTGTGAGGCAATAACAATTCCATGACCTAGGTTCCTAAGTTGATGGATTTGCTCAATTAACACTTCAACCGATGCATCATCAAGACCCGAGTCTGGTTCATCCAATAGAATCAACCTACTTTCATGACTAACCATTCCAGGTATCAAGCCACAGATTACTGCTACCTTTCTTTGCTGCCCGCCTGAGAGATGAGCAATCTTGTCATTTCTTCGATTACCGATATTATACTGCTCGAGAACTGAATTAAAATCGCATGATTTGCCACATACGGCAACAACGTTGTCCAGTTGCTGTTGAATTGTCTGACTAGGCACCAGACAATTTGCTTGGAGGGTTAAGCCGAACGGATTTACAGGATTCACGCTCCGCCCTTCAGCGTCATAAACAAGACGGCCGTTGTGTTTTACTGCACCCTCCTCGAGGGGCAACAATCGTGCAGCAGTCTCTATTACAGTAGATTTACCAACGCCATTTTCACCATACAAAACCACACATTCACCAGCATTTACTGTCAGAGAAAAATTACGCAATACAACGCCCATACCCCGGCGAACGGTGACATTACTCAGTTCCAAAACAGGCTCTGCCATGAAGTGGCCATCGGCTGAACAGCAATGAATGCTACCATTTTTCAAGACCACTGCACTAGTTCAAAAATGGTCAGCCCCATGCATCACCATGGCGGCCAAGTTCACGGAGTTTGGCCCTGTAGAAAGTAGTCTGTTTGTAGTCTGGCTAATAGCCGTTTTTTGGCCGTTAATTTACTCCATTCGGCACAAAACATCCTTCGCATTGTCAATGACGGTAGCATTGCTATTGGGCTACTTAGTCCAAGTCTTTTGGTCGTTAATGTATAATTTTGGTTGGCTAGAAATTTGGCTCTGGGAAGATCTTTGGATGGTCCCAAGCGAAGCAAAATCACCGTCTAGTTGGATAACCTTCATTTCAGCCGGATTTCTTCACAGCCAGGTTGATGCCACTCATGTTCTGAGCAACATCCTAGTCATATCATTAGTTGGTATTCCGCTCGAGCAACGACTTGGTTGGCGACGTTTTACCGCAATTTACTTCATCGGTCTGATTGGTGGTTCGATAGCCTGGGTGTTATTCAATTTTGAATCTTCAAGACCCGCATTGGGTGCCTCAGGAGCAGCATTTGGCTTATTTGGCGCATACTTAGCTGGCTGGCCGAAAGATGAGATTCCATTTCCCCTAATTTTGATTAGAAAGTGGCCAGTGTTTTACATAGCACTGATTTATTTTGCTCTTGAAATCATGAGAGCTTACTCGATATACGGGTTGGACCGGCCAAGCGACGTTGGGCATATGGCACACTTAGGCGGTTTTATTCTGGCATATGTGTTATTACCGCTGGTAGCCAGAGGTGGCCCCGTCCCGTTAGGGATTGAGGATGGTGGACCATCCTCATCAAGTGAAGTCATCAACAGATTACGTCGAATTAAGCAACAAATGCAAGACCTTTCAGAAGTTGGTGACCCTTGGGAATCACAAAATTATGAGTTGCCGAGAAAGTTGCGTGGTCCAGTGAAGAGTTTGATGGAATCCAGCGATGAACCAGAAACCAGACAAGCATGGATGGAGCATCTTGCTGATATTTCCGTATGTCCAAATTGCGGTAGTAAAATTGGGGTCGTAGAGCGCTCGGATGGACCGCATTTACAGTGCTCGGATGAGCCTGCTCATTTCAACTGGCCTTGATTTCCCCAAACCCCCTAAGGGGGTTGGGGAAGGGTCGAGAAATGGATACTATCAAAACATGGCTTCCTCTCAGGTAACCCATCGAAGGGGGGTTTCAATGAGTTCATGTGTCGGTTTACGTCGCTCAGCGATATTGATTACGCTGTTATTTTTGCTCGCTGGATACTCCTCAGCAGCATCCTCATGGTCAGCAGTTACCGAGACCAATAATGAGATTGCCTCAAAACCCACGCATGCTGACCCAATTTTGGTCGACGGACTGCCGCCGCTTATTTGTGGAGACGAGTTATGTGAAAGGCCGCTCAGGCTTGATTTACGTGGCGACATGGCCGCATCAGAACAGGATGGGTGGTGGCTTAGTTACGGTCCAGACTTGGATTGGAATGGCATGGATGATCGGCTTCAAAGAGTGATTGCAGGTTATGACTCGATATCTCCCACTGCGATAATTGGTGAGGATGGCAAGAAAACGGTCGCCATTGTTGTGGATTATGCTTGGCACCCAACTGAAGTTGAGGTTTCAGAACTGTATCAAGTATTGTCCGAGCACGACTGGGTTGGTGAGGCATCTGGGGCTTGGTTTGACCGACCAGAGAGCATCGATTCGATAGTCGTTGACAAGGTTCCTGTCAGTGCTCTGATGGATATCTATCACCTGAATGGTGTTGTGGTAATAGAGATGCAGAATGTTATGGTCCCGAGCAATGACGTCGCTGGTAAAGCAACAAGAGCAATGCCATCTGATGTCTATACTGAGACCGCTTACGAAAGAGGCTATTCAGGTGATGGAGTAGTCATTGCAGTGCTTGATACCGGAGTTGACAATGAACATCGCTCCCTGAATGATTTTGATGATCAAGATGACGCCCCCGATACCAATCCTTTGTCATATGATGACCACAAGTGGGTGGCAGGCTATGATGCAACCTCAGCGGCGGCAAACCCTGACGGGTCGCAGGACCCTGACGATGGCCAAGGGCACGGAACACATGTCGCAGGCTCTGCCTTGGGGACTGGTGATTCATCTAGAGTCCACGTCGGGACGGCACCGGGTGCTTACTTGGTGGACATAAAAGTGCTAACCGATGCAGGTGGCACCAATTCACAATACTCAATCAATGGAATACAGTGGATGATTAACAATGCAGAAACAGATTGGGGTCACAATTCCTCGAGCAGAGGAATACAAATTGGCTCAATGTCGTTTGGTTCACTATCTTCACCACTCAATCCCGGTGACGAAGGGGATAATGGCACTGGTGGGGAGGCCAGATTAATCAATAACGCAACTGAGAATGCGGACATTGTCTGTGTTATCGCGATGGGCAATGATGGAACCAAACGAGTTCCGTCACCGGCTAGCGCAGACTTGGGCTTTGCAGTTTCTTCGGCATCGGATTTTGGGAATACCAACAGAACCAATGATGGAATATCTAGTTTCACCAATTTCGGCCCACGTTTGGATGACGGTGATGATAACGAATGGGATGAATTGAAGCCAGACATTGCCTCATACGGTTCCAATATCATTTCAGCGACGGCGGCAACTGGTACGTCTTTCCCGGGTGCTCCACGTCCAGAAGCAGACACAGGCTATGATGAGAAAGACGGCACTAGTATGGCAACTCCAATTGCCTCGGGTATCATTGCCTTGGTAAGGGAAGCAGCACCAAATTTGAACGCTTTTGAGGTAATGGACGTAATCCGTAATTCATCAGAAATCAGAGACAAACCAGCTAACACTGTTTCTGATCGTTGGCATGAAAAATGGGGCTTTGGTTTAATCGATGCCTCATGCGCGATTGATCTGGCACTTGACCAACCTTGCACACCCCTGGAGGATACAGGAGTTGTCGCGCCGCCGCCGAGTGGTAACGGTTCTGGTGATTACGTCACGATCAATCAACCATCGAACAACACATGGTGGTTGGAGGGTAATACCGCCACGATATCTGGAACTACTGATATCCCTTCTGGTGAGCAATTTGATCAGGTTCAAGTTCGCATTGCCCAGTTTTTAGAGTCCGGAACTGAACGGGAATTGAAACCATGGACAATCGCAGGCGGGGACACAGAAAACTGGAATCTCAATGTGAACGTATTAGAGGATTGGATTCAAGCGGACGAAGATTATGTAATTGTTAGTGTGAAATTGTATGATACAGTTACAGAGGCTGAATCAAATCTCGATTTCAGAGTTATTAATTTAGCACGAATGAAGGTTACAATTGCCAGTCCAAATGTCGGGCAGAGCGTCAGTGGTGTAGTGGAATTCACTGGCACCGTTGACGGAGTTCAGCATGACTACATGGAATACAAGGTTGATAACGGAGCATGGGAATTCGCTACTGAATTACCAAATCTAGAGGTGGGCAGTCAAGATTGGTCATATAATTGGGATTCAACCACAGTATCTGATGGTTCGACTCGGTTGAGTTTCAGGATGGTAAATGAATCAGGTGTCAAGACCGATGATATCCGCCGAACTATCGACGTCGATAACATGCCTGCAGCGCCAGATTTCGTCTTCACCGGGGTTGTGGAAGTATTGGACGAGGTTGGATTGCCGGTTCAGACAGCAGTTGCTGGCTCCATTCTTACTGTGCGATTCACCATTGAGAATGTTGGAGATTTAGATGCCGATGATGTTTACATTAAGCTAGAGGCTCCTGGGGATAACTCAGATGTTTATCCTTCTGATATCACTATATCAAATCTAGATGATGGTGACGAGGCCGAGGTCACATTGTACTGGTGGGCTACCGAGGTCGGAACTCACACAGTTACAATTGCCGTGGACCCTGCTAGAAATTATGACGACCCAAATCCAGAAGATAACTCCTACAGTTTCCCATTTGAGGTTGAAGAACGACCCGTAGAACCGACATTGAGATTTATGCAAGGCGCCTACCAAACTGTGCCATTAATTCCTAATCCAGGGCAGCAGTATACCGTGATAGTTAGAGTTGATAATCTTGGGCAAACAGATGCTACTGGA
>DUJJ01000169.1:14743-16304 GCA_013329865.1 Candidatus Poseidoniaceae archaeon | reverse complement strand
TCATCACAATAATTCCAGGTTCAGATTCCAGTTCAGGTTATGATGAAGGACGTTTCATAGTCCCTGAAAACTACTCCACAGCTGGTGGCACGGAATTCCGAGTTACCATGTCAGGTGATGGGGTAGAGACTGAATACTCCGAACTACGATTCACCGTAGTTGTCAATGAGGTTGGTCTAGATTCTCCGGTCAGATTAAATCTACTATCCGGTGAAGAGATAATTGATTTTGTTGGCATGGAGGACAGCGGTTTGCTGTTCACAACAGTTGACGGTGAATTACACGTTCGCACCGTAACAGAATCTTCATCCGGCGCTTGGGCGACTCTTGCTGATGTCAAACTTGCCGACTCATGGGCAGGCGAGCTCACCGCAATACTGCGCGATGATGGATTGGTTCACGCTGCGTGGACCGAGAATGTTCTCAGCCAGCAAGGCTACTTCCTGTCACACATTGCTATGACCTCAATAACCAGTGCTGGCGAAACCACAGAGAAGCAGACGCACATGACTGCATTGAAACTCTCAGAAGGACGTTACTGGGGTCTAGACATGGCCAAGAAAGGTGATCGTATCGTCTTAGCAGGTTATCATAGGGACATAGCCACAGGCGGTTCTTATAATGACATAACATCGATATTCGTGCTGATGTCGGACACTCCATTGATCCAGAGTTCATGGAGTTCGAGTAATATCCTATCAAATATTGATATCAAACCATCGCAAGGGGATTCCCTAGCGATTGACATCGGTGTGGAAAATATGCATATTCTGTATCAGGAGTTGCGAGATGATGTTTCGGGAATCGAGCGCGTGGGGTTGATGTATGCGCACGGTAAAGAATGGTTACCATCATGGTCATTCCAATACTCGGTGGGTGACTTTGCATCGAATGCCCAGTTGGAGGTATATCAACAGAATGGCCGAGATGTATTGGCGGCGACGTGGGTAGAAGGCTTCGGAGGAGAATCAAAAATTGCCTATGTGATAACTGATAACTCGTGGTCTGTAGATGAACCCGACTATGCTATCGCAGCCGGCGTCACCAATTTGGTGATGTCATCTTATGGTGATAAGATCTCACTAATTTATGACGAAATTAATGTCTATGGACCCATGACGAGATATGGTGTCTTAGATACTGAAAGTAATCAGTTTGCGTTGTCTAATTTGATAACCGAAGGATTCACCATGGGTTACGCAACAACAAAAGAGGAATCAATAACTTTAGTTTCATCTAGTAGCGGCACCCTGTCATTCAAAACCATAGTATCACTCGAGAAAGAAGAAATCATTACTAAAGAAAAAACCTTCCTAGAAACCCTACTCGAACCACTACCGGGTGATGAAACCACTAAAGCCCTAATTTTTGGTGTCACTTTACTGATTGTGTCAGTTATCTTCCTCTACTTAGTAGTCTCATTGAGAAGAAGTAATCGAGAGGTAGAGGAGAAGATTTTGTCGGCAGCGACGGTCGTGGATGAGGATGATGTTGAAATAATGGTTGAAATCGAAGCAGATGATGCTGCGATTGCTATTAATATGGATGCGGAGGAATTAGT
>DUJJ01000169.1:7612-14359 GCA_013329865.1 Candidatus Poseidoniaceae archaeon | reverse complement strand
CTCGAGCAGTCCTTAGCAGCAAAAGCAGAATCAGGGGAAGGTAACTCACGCCTCGAGCGACGAATGAAACGTAAGCAGCAGCGTGAGTTAGTTGAATTAACCGAACAGATGATCAACAATGTTCCTCAACTTCCAAACCAAGACCAACCGCCGATTAATGCAGACATTGCTTTACCCGACCTACCGACCTTACCCCCAGTTGATGGTGCGTCCTTACCACCATTGCCAATGCCCGGAATGGCCGTGCCGCAAAAAGAGGCAAACTGTCTTGAATGCGCAGCTAAGTTTACTATCAAGGACCTACGATTGACTAAAGTTAAGTGCCCTGTATGTGATGCAGTTGTGCAATTATAGGTGAGGTTATGTGTGGTATTTTTGCCTACATGGGCCCTAGACAGGCTGCTCCGATTTTGATGGAAGGCCTAAGACGCTTAGAGTATCGGGGTTATGATTCATCTGGATTGGCCTTGAAAAACGACGATTTTAACATATTCAAAAAAACCGGAAAAGTTGCAGAACTACAATCAATCCTGCCAACCAAATTAATCGGCAATGTCGGTATCGCTCATACCCGCTGGGCGACACACGGTGGGGTAACCGACCCTAATGCTCATCCACATTTGTCGGAAAATGGCAAAGTAGTGATTGTTCACAACGGCATTATTGAGAATTCACGAACCCTGCGTTCTCTGCTAAAAAAGAAAGGTGTGGTGTTGAACAGCGAAACAGATTCAGAAGTCATATCACATATTTTAGAGTATGAATTGGGTAGGGATAATTCACCAACGGACGCACTGCGTAGGACGCTCAGCAAATTAGTGGGGACTTGGGGATTGTGTGCAATATTCATCGAGCATGATGTAATTATGTGTGCTAGAAACGGATCGCCACTAATCATTGGTCAGGGTGATGGCGAGGTTTTTGTTTCCAGTGACCCACACGCCCTAGCGACTCATACTCAGAGAGTAGTTTTCATGGAAGACGGTGATATTGCAACTCTTACGAGAGATAAAATCACCATGAGTAACCTCCGAGGCGAGTCTTTTGACACGGATATTACCGTTCTGGAAGAAGAGTGGCAAGAGGCTGAGCTAGGTGAATTCGAGCATTACATGTTGAAGGAAATTTATGAACAACCAGACTCACTGCGTCAGTGTATCAGTGGTAGACTCGATAGGGTTAGAGGTAACGGGAGGCTGGGTGGACTGAAATTATCCCCGCTAGAACTGTCTAAATTACCACACGTCAGACTGATTGGTTGTGGAACCGCATACCATGCAGCAGAAATCGGCGGTTTCTTGATTGAATCACTAGCTAGAATCCCTTCATTAGCCCACATCGCTAGCGAATTCAGGACCAACGAACCAGTTATCAACCCAAATGCCCTACATTTTGCGATTTCTCAATCAGGTGAAACTGCAGACACTCTTTCTGCGTTGAAAGAAATACAACTCAAGGGTGGGGCTGTGCACGGGATAGTGAATGTTGTTGGCTCATCTATTGCCCGACAATGTGGTCAAGGAGTATACATTCACTCGGGACCTGAGCAAGCAGTAGCATCAACCAAGGCATTTTCAAACATGATAGCGGCATTGACGATATTTTCGATCCAGGTTGCTAGGTCACGTTCATTGAGTAAGGAAAAGGGCAAAGAAATCATCAACGGATTGCAACAAATTCCTCATCTTATCGAGGAATACCTTGCCAACCAAGGCCCGATAATGGAAGTAGTAGATGCGGTAATGCACGCTAAAAGTGTGTTATTTCTAGGTCGAGGTATTTCCGCCCCAGTTGCAAAAGAAGGGGCATTAAAATTAATGGAGGTGGCATACATACCATGCTTAGCATACCCTGCTGGAGAGATGAAACACGGCCCAATAGCGCTGTTAGAAGAGGGCAGTCCAGTCATTTTCATTGTCCCCAATGACCACGTCAAGGAAAAATCTCTATCGGCGATCCATGAATGCCGGGCTAGAGGGGCAAAAATCATTCTAATTCACGAACAGGGTGATGATATCAGCCATGAAGGGGATATCAACATTGCAATACCGAAAGTCAACAATTACCTCTCTCCGATTCTATCTGTCGTGCCGCTGCAACTTATTTCGTATCACACAGCACTGGCGCTTGGTTGTGACGTGGACAGGCCGAGGAACCTAGCAAAATCAGTAACTGTCGAGTAGTCAGAGTGTCGTAAATCGTTGTTCTTCTGCTTTCCATTTGAATGGTTTATAGCCAAGCAGGTGATTGGTATGGCGCATTTTTATGACGCTCATCTTTCGACTAACTTCATCCGCTGACCGCTCCATAACTAGGTGTATGACACCATCTGACAGGTAGTCTTCAATACCATATTCACCAAACTGTTTGTGGTCCTCACCAGTCATCTCACAGATGAAAAAGGAGGTCAATTCCAGTCTTCTGACGGCTTCGAAAAGTCTGAATATTTCATCACGCGGATTTTCCATTTTTGTCAGCGTAAAGAAGGCTCCAAGTGAGTCAAAAACTAACAATTCGAAGCCAATAGATTGGCGATATGATGTCAATTGTTTAATCAGTTGTCCCATCCAGTCAACTCGATTACTCATTCCCTGTTCATCTAACTGAACGCGCAGGTCAACCAAGTCAATTATTGCGATTCGATTTCTGACGCGCGGGTCATCCACATTCATTCCCATATTGCTCATATGCGCTCTTAGTGATTCCTTTCCCTGTTCCAGAGTTATGTATATGCCACTGGTTTCCCCATACAGCACTGCATTGTAAAGCATCGAGAATGTCAAGCTTGATTTCATTGCACCTGAGGCCCCGGCAACCAGACAAATGTGGCCTTGAGGGATACCACCCTGCATATTTTCATCTAATCCTTCAATGTGAGTTGGTATTCTTTCCAGTCCAGCCATTGTGCCACCATTTGTCGGAAGGTTGTCCATCACTTGAATATGTCTAAAATTTGACGAGGCAAATAGTAAGGTTGATTGATTGGGGAAATTAGTAATTTACCATGAGGGTTTGGCTTGCATCAAAGTCTGTACGAAGGGCAGAGATGCTTAGGCAAATATTCCCAAACCTAACTTGCGAGGGCATTGATTCGGTTAATGAAACGTCAAAATCAACCGTCGTTTCAGGTCAGGTGTTGGAAATCTGCCAAAAAAAGGCTGCAGCAGCACACTTGGATGACAATTATGAATTAATTGTCGTAAGTGATACAATGATCCAAGACCCAGACGTTGATGTGCGAGCAATGGGTAAAGCTAACGATGCTATTGAGGCAGCAGCAATGTTGCATCGACTAGCTGGCCGCCGGCACAGAGTTTGGACAGCAACAGGAATTTATTACAAATCAAAGTGGGAATTTCACCTCAATGAAGCTATAGTTGAGATTGATGCCCTGACTGATGAGACTTTAGTTGAATTAGTGTTGAATAATTCGTGGGTCGGTAAGGCTGGCTCATATGACCTAGCGGGGGACATGAGTCGATATGCACGATTGGTAGAGGGCGATGAGGCAACAGTGCTGGGTATTGCTGGGGATGCGATGGAGAGACTGGTTCAACTCAGTGATTACGAGGTGTAGCGCTCATAGTGCATTGGGATTCTGTGCCAAGTGTCTAATGACAATACTAAATCTTTGAACAATATTATCACCATGTAAATCATCATGGAAGTTAGGGCGAAATTTCTCATAAAGTAGTAAACAAGGTCGGTGTCTTCCCCCAGTATCGTAATCCTGAAACCTATCATGAACAAAGACCCGACTCCAATGAAGTTGAAAACGAGCATTTTGTACAGTTTTGAGCGGTTATGAATTGACTGGTGTAAATGGTCTTTATGCAGATATATCCCTGATCCCCATATTGACAGCATTACCGTGGAGAAGATTAGTGTTACATAGGAAATATTGATGAATTTACCCTCATCAAAATCTGGCAATATCGACATCACGCCCACGATTAGAAAATACCACTGAGCAGAGCCAATTAGGGCAGAATGTGGTTGAGGATTTTTCCCCACAGCCTTGCGCAGCATTTTCACAGGTCGTGTTGATATGAAGGCCCAAAAGAAAGGTAATGATTGGCTGATATTCGCCAGGTCTTCAGTTACTTGTCCACGTTCATACATAATTACGGAGAAGCAGTGACCTAGCGCTAGGACAAGATAGATAGCAACCACGGGCCTAAAGTCACTGAATTTAACTAGTCCCCATGATAAGCGACGATTAAAATGTGCGAGGATTAGGCTTAGGGCAATTGTCCCCATTTGTACAACCACATTGAAAGAAAATCCAAACTCGAGCAGTCCAGTTTCTTTGCGGAAAATCCAACATCCAAGAACAACTAGAGACGATACAGGTATCAACAATGCGGGGATTAGGGCGATATTACCACAATTAATCTGCTTCTGTTTGGATTCAATATGTAGTTTCCAACTCGGCCATGCTATTGAAATCAATCCCCAGGTTAACAGGACTAAACCGACAGTAACCATCTCAAACATGAGTGTAAGATTGTTGGAAAATATCCCCCCCATTATCAAAACCTGACCAATGATATTCACCAGCAAATACTGATTTGAATGAGTGTGGGTATACGCATCACTATCGTGAGTGATTGGGAACAAGTCGAATATCATCCCTATCAAAACCGACATCAGCCAACCTAGTGAAATCAGGGCAGTAAGAATAAAAGCAATCTCAAGGCGGTAATTGTTTTGTCTGAATGAATAATCTGAATTTGTTGCGGAAAGCCAAGTAACCGTTAGCATAAACGGTATTATCATAATCATTGATGATGCAAAATGAGGTATGTAAGAACCACTCAAACCGGAGAATGGAACTTTAAATCGGCCGGCCACATTTGTACGACAATATGCCCCTTTTTAAGCAGATTTCCGACGATATGCATATCACATTAGAGGATTGATGCCCAAGCTGTGATTACTGATATCGACGACGACATCTGTTCCAGGAATCATCAGCAGTTTGTCTTCTTGGTCAAGCGCAAAAACACCAACGCCAACCTCATCGGTCATCATCTTCAAATCTCTTCGGCAAGCATTTTGATGAGAATCCATGTGAACAAGACTTCTCAAGTCGACAATTATGGTATCACCATTAGCGATTCGTTGGGCTATTCCCCGGGTTGGTATGCGTTTCATTTGATCTGGAGCAACATAACGCAGAGCTCTAGACGGAAATGATTTCCTGGCCTGATTCTGTACTCCCAAATCGTGAAATGGCTCGCCATCAGCAGTTAATGGTCCACTCCAATTATTCGGCATCTGTACCATTTTGCGCGCATTTTCAATCTCGGGTAAGTCTGTCAAAGGTTGTTGCTCAACAGCAAGCGGTTCTGTTGTCAGTCTTGATTGCGCGGTTTCCGATTGGTTGGTTAGTGACGGCTCCTCTCTTACAGTGGGTTCTGCTGGTTTCGTTGGTTTATGTGGAGCGTCAGGGTCAGGCAATCCAAAAAAACTCCACAAACTGGCCATTATTCCACATCACAAATCTAAATCATCCCAAACATTATCCTGGGAACTTGTTGCTGATTGAGTTGTAGTATCTGTAATTGTTGGTTGCGGCTGCACTTGTGAACTGGTTTGAGTAGCAAGGTATTGCTCGCCGTAGTATTGCCATTGTTCCATTGTCCATCCTTCGGGCAAACCAGTTGCTGGTAATGGTGGGCCCAGTGTTTGACTTGGTGCTGGCTGGGCAACAGGAATGCTGGTTTGTTCAGGTTGAGGCGTTGGATTGTAAGCCGCGTATGGGTCCGGCTGAATTGATTCTGCTTGGTATAGTCCAAAACCGCTATCTGCGGTAGGCGTAGTGATTGGGTCACTAAATTGGCTGACCGTTGATGTTGGTAAGTCGAAGTCAGAATATTTGTCTGGCTTTGAACCAGAGTTCCTTGTTAGCAGCAGGAAGGCAGCGAGTCCGACAACAACGACACCTAGAACTCCGATAACTAGGGTTCCAATACCGCCAACCGCATCACTGACACTCTCCAAGATACCCTCTGCAGGCTTGGCTTTCACTTTGATGTCAATGCTTGTTGTACTCATTTCTCCATCATCATCGGTAACAGTGAGGGTAATTGTCCAAGTTCCCGCTGGTAAATCGTCGATTAACCACTCGGCGCCAGTATAATCAACATCGCCAAAGTTGTTGCCATCGAGGTCCGAATCTAGGTGGTCACTATCCCAAGTATACAGTAGCGTAAGTTTATCAAATGCAGTATCGGTGGTTGTCAAGCCTGACAGTGTTACATTGTCGCCCTCCTTCAATGACATCACATCAGTGCTATTGGTAATCTTGGCTCGAGGAGCACTATTGATGACGCTGACGTTGATACTGGTCGAATCGCTGGCTCCGTCATCATCAGTTACTGTTGCAGTAATCCACCTAATACCACTAGTTGGCCAAGACGCAGTCATTTCTAGGCCACTTAGGTCACAGTCATTGTCGGTAAGACCATCGCCGTTAGAATCTGCTAGTGAATCTAAATCCCAGCATACCTCTAATGTGTCGATATCCGATGCCGTGTCGGTTACTTGTGCAGTAAAGGTGAGGTTATTATCCTCGAATATTGGTTGGGTCGAACCTAGTGGTTCGATACTTGGCGCAAGATTTGAGATGTTCACCACACCAGTTCTTATCTCCGACTTCTCGTTATCATTGTCATACGCAACAACCGTTAGTGTGTGTAAGCCAGCATTGGGCCATGAAATGGCGGTTTGTGAAGATGGTCC
>DUJJ01000169.1:1219-7223 GCA_013329865.1 Candidatus Poseidoniaceae archaeon | reverse complement strand
GAATCCTTGTCTAGTGGTGTGTCATCTGCTACTGCCCTGAGTATTACTGTTTCATCCTCATTTAGATTCCAATATCCCAAATCATCGACAGATTGGTTTTGGCCGGCTTTCCATAATTCAGGTTGCGAGATGGTAGGTGCTACATTTAGCACATCAATGACTGTTGTAATGGTAGTAGTTGCACCGTCATCATCCTCCGCCACGGCGGTGACGGTCAGTGGTCCCTCTTCGTTAGCCAGGAATGTACAAGTTGGTTGAGTAGTTCCTTCGTTACAGTTGAGTCCCGGCCAAGATATTGTCACTTCTTGGCCAGAAGGTGAGATAGTGTCGATGTCTCCACTATTACTCGCATCGGCAAATACAAACTGATTCACATCAATCGTTTCCGGGACTGTTAAGTTAACAAATGGGGCTTGGTTGAACACCGTCGCGGTCAAATCAATAGTATCGGTATCGAGTTCGTCATCAGTAACAATTACCACGATATTCCAGTCACTGCCATCACTCCAATTGTACTCAATAATACAATTTTCAGTGTCAAAGTTTTCAATCAGGCCAGGTCTCTTTTCGACAGAAAAACGGCAGGTAACATCGCCACCGTCTTCATCAAAACTAGCGGAGGCGTCAATTGTGACGTTCTCAAACGTGTAAACTTCGTCAGAAACTGTTGCTTGAGCGGTCGGTGTTCGACCGATGAAAATCTCAACACTCGCTAGGTTATTGCTCCGATTTGAATCCTCCGAGACTAATTCATCAGGGTCGACCTCAATGGCTAGATTCTGAATGCCGATTGGCTCATCGTCCGGTACAGTCCATTCAACATCTACTCGTGCTTCACCATAGGACGGGATTGAGGGTAATGGTTCACTAATCACTGTGCCATTCGGGGTCGTGACATCAATACTCGTTGGTGAGGACGTCAATAGACCACGATTCTGCGTTGGTATTGAAAACGACAATGAATCTCCAGGTAGTGCGTTATAACCAATAGATTTCGTGAGAATTGATTCTACCCCATCCCTCGTTCTGGTAACGATAATTGCGTCTGATTGGGCAATGAGGTCAACTGGAGTCAGTGAAAGATCGATAACAATGGTTGCGGTGCCAATTATTTCTGCCTGCGGATCCCAAACAATAAGTCCGTTGCTTGAGTAATCATCACTTGCATTAGTAGTATCTACGACATCCGATGAATTCAGTAGTGCAGTTGCTTGACCGTTGGTGTCGGTTGTGGGATTGAGTAAGGTGGAATCCATCTCGTAACGCAATTGCAAGTTTGTATTCGGTTGCACGCCACTGGGGCCACTGTAGTCAATAGCAATGGTTTGCTCAGCGTTGGGCAGCGTGGCAACCGCTTGCGGGGTTATGTCGATTTCCAAATTTCTGGTGCCAGGGTTCGAATTAGCATTAACTCCTGAAGAGCCTGCTGGACGATACTCCTTGAGCAACCAGTCGATGGTAAACCCGGCTGCGTTACTAACCCGCATCCAGGAATTGTACCTCACATCGGGGCAGTACCAATTGAAACCTTGCGATATTCCGGTTTGATTCCATTCATTAATTTTGTAAGAGTCTGCACAGCCGCTATATGCAATATTCACTCCACCCTCAGTTGGAACTCCGTTAGCACTTATTTGCCAACTATTGTTCTCTGGACCTGCGGTATCAAACTCTGTTGGGTCGAAGTAATCGGAGCTACCGCCTGCATTTGTTGAGGCGAAGAAATCCATGTACCATTGGTCACCTACGCGAACAGGGAAATCGTATTTCTCCTTGGGCGGCGAATAGGACGTGTCAAATGATATTGTGGCTAAATTTGCACTCAAGAATCCAATGTTGAAGGGGGCAAAATCAACATCCAGCGTGAAATCACTATTCACTACGGCAAGATCTCTTACTCGAATTATGTCCTCCCCTTGGTACTCAATGTCTAATCTGCCATTAGCATCTCCGACGGGTGTGTCTTCGATGAATGCGCCATCATTGCCGGAGGTAAAGGAGCCTGATATTTCCATTTTGTACACTAGGGTCTGCACATTATCGATAGTCATGAAGAAAATATCTGTCACTTCATATTCCGTATCACCAGTTAGTGTGTTCAATGTCGCTGAAACGTTGGCTTGTTGAATTAGTTGTTGGACATCAAATTGTGTTTCATACGTGTAACGGTCGCCAATTCTCCACGATGGAACATCTGGCCACCCGTTTAGCGTATTCGATTCACTTACGGCGAATTCGGTTAATTCAATTGCTTCATCATTACCATTGGAATTACTCAACGGTGCCATGAGCATTGTCAAAATCAAAAACACAGCCAAACTCTGCTGCTTAAACATGGCTATCCGAGGAAGTCATATTACTTGAGAGACTCGATTTTAGGTCTATTTTTGAGACTTCAACCATTCATGGCCGTAATAATTCCATTGTTCCATAGACCAGCCGTCAGGTAATCCGGTATCGGGTAATTGAGGTCCAGCCAGCAAATCATCGATTGAAATATCATCCTCGTTAATTGATGTTGGTGGTCGTTGCAGTGCTTGTTCGAAGACGAATCCGGGTGGTGGTGTTGCTGGTTTACGCGCCATGGAATTAATTTTCCCGTCTTTGTCGAAGGCAGCATCCAGTGCATCTTGCTCCCAAGTCTTTACCTTGTTTGTATTACTGCGACGGCGGGCGACTAAGACCAATAGAAGTATCACAATTAGGGCCACTGCAAGTTGGGCCAACGGATTAGCGTCCTCACCGGCAAGCAAAGCACCGGCATCTTCGATTAATGTTCTATCGGCTGGTCCAACGTCAATGATAATCTCTTTGAAACCAGGCTTCTCGGGATTTTCATCCCAGACTATCGCTTTGACCGTAACCTGTCCCTCTTGTTTGAATACATATTCGACTCTGGCGCCAACCAAGTCAGCGTCATTATCTTTGATACCGTCCCCGTTACTATCAACGGTTATGTCAGTGTCCCAAACGTAATTCAGACCTTCAATGTCATTGAGCGAATCAACGGTGGTTCTAGCATCTAATATGCATTCCTGATAGGCTCTGCAATCAATCGCTTTGACGCGCACAATCGGTGGTATGTTGACCACATTAACTACGACAACTTCGCTTGTCGTTGCTCCATCGTCGTCAGTAACATGGTACACTACGGTATGAGAACCGCTTCGATTCCACGCATATGTGAAAACATCACCAACTATGTCGCAGTCATCGCTAGCGCCTCCTTGGCTATCGCTATCAATTCCAGGGTCAACATCCCAGCATTTGATTAGTGATGGTAAATCACTGATGGTGTCGGTAGAATTACCGGTTATGGTGATGGATTGTCCCTCAGCAATTGGTAGTATTGTATCAAGCGGCTGAACTACCGGAGGTACATTGCGGATATTGACCCATCGTTCGTTGGTTGAACTCGTTGCGCCATCATCATCCGTTACATCGAGTCTGATGGTATGCAGGCCAGAAGTCTGCCAACTCATGTCAAATTCTGTAACTCTACCTTCCAGGAAATAAATCAAATTCGGTTCGCGATTGTCTGGCCACCACGTATGGTCTAGGCTGTCAATATCATCGACAGAATCTTCTGCTTGACCTTTGATAGTTACCATTTGGTCTTCATCTAATTGCCATATCTGTTGTTCATCAGATTCTATGATAGCACCATTTTCATAGAGGTTGATGATCGTACTGTGAGGTGCGATATTAGTGAATAGAATATCAATAAATGCCTCTGTCTGGGCTAAGTCATCATCAACACCAACTGCCTTGAATGTGTGATAGCCCTCTGTTGGTGCCGTAGTTGTGCAGGTTTTGGTATAATATCCTTCAACACATTGAGCGTCCGGCCAGAATACATCGACGACTCCAGGAAACACATCCTCAGAATCGGTATCATTTGCAAAAGCATAGAGGGTAATCGGGTGTTCAACTCTAGCTTCACTACGCATACTGCGTATCTCAAGGAGTGGAGCCCTATTGGTTATGTTTGCATACAGAATAGTTTCTACCTCGTCGCGCTCTTCGTCAACTACAGTTACTAAAATTGGATAATTACCGTCATCAATCCAAGTCCAGTTGGTTTGGCAACTGAGGCTTACCACTTCGATGTAAGCCCAAGACCTTGAACCGTCATCATAAGGTATATCGAAGATACATGAAACATTACCACCGTCCTCATCAAAGCTTGAACTCGCATTGATGAACACCTCAACTTTGGTTTGTTCGGTGACGTGGTTGATGGCTGGTGTTGGCAATCTGCCAACAAAAAGTTCGATAATTGCATAATCATTCATTGGATTCGCATCTGCGGCGTTGACTTCTTCAGGGTCTGATTCCCAAGCGATTGGGATACTACCGATGGCTTGGTTGTCTGGGACATTCCAGGTAAAATTGGTCTTGTAAATCTCATATGTCGATAGTGACGGAACTGGCAAATTGAACTCATTACCGGTCGGTGGATAGATGCGAAGGTCTGTTGGAATACTATCAGTGATGCCGTTATTTTGGATGGACACCTCGATAATTAATTCATCACCCGGTAATACATTATATCCTGATAGGGTGTTAAGTTGCTTAAGTTCCCCGTCTCTGCTGCGCGTAATTATCGCTCTCTCTGCGTCAGCAAATAGGTCAAGAACCACCAAATCCTCATCAAGCGTTATGGTCTTAGCGCCAACCAAATTTCCCGATGTTGTTTTAACAACTAGGCCATGACTAGCCCAATCATTAGAAGTGATTGAACCGTCCTGATTATTACCAATATTCAGGGTAGTCCATGCGCTTCCATTGGCCGCAGTGGTGAGGGTCTGGATTTCACCAGTTGCTTCGTGTCGCAATTCCAACGATAACCCGCTTGGATTTGACACGCAGCCCGGTGCTGAGCTCGCATTTAACCAGACATCTATCGGTGTGTCTAGTGCCGTTACATCACTCTCAGTGCCAATAGTTAAACAGTCATCTCTAAACCCGGGATTATTGTATATATTCACACCAGTTGAGTCTTTGGGCATGTATTCTTTTAATCGGAAATCAATCGTCAAACCTACATCTTCTTCAGTATGCTTCCACGCGAAATTTCTCACCTCTGGGCAATACCACGTGTAACCAGCTTCCTCACCGTCCGAATTGAACGACGTTATTTCGTATGATTCCTCGCAGCCGCCGTAATTTATTGTTTGGCCAAATTCATTTGCTGGAGGACCAACAGTGGTCACCTCGTATGTCGAACTATTGGTCTCTGAGGTTGGCGGCGGGAATGGCGTGATGTAATCGCTCGAACCAGACCATTGTGATGATGAGGTAATTGTAGTGGTCCAACGATCGCCGTCTCTTAGCGGGAAATCATAATTCTCACTAGGCGGTGAGTAGGTGTTGGAAATAGTAATATCTCCAACGGTTTGCTTCAGGAAACTTATCCCACTGGGTGTGAATTCTATGAACAAGTCTAAATCGCTGCTCAACGATGCTAAGTCGCTCACACGTAGGACCTCGGTTTGAGTGAATTCAATTTCAGCCGTCCCGGTGAAACTATCTAATGAAACACCGGATTTATCGAAGTTTGCCGAGGTTCTCACCGTGTAAACCAAGGTTGGAATGCCGCCCACGTTTTGTTCGGTAATTGACAAAACCTCGGTAATTGAGTCACCGGTTATCTCGCCAACATTTGCTTCCACGCCAGAGTCAATCACTAATTGAGTTGGGTCGAATGTTCCAGCATACTTCCATCTGTCACCGACTCGCCAAACCGGCACATCAACTGGGCCAGACGAAACTTTTTCATTACCGCTCTGGACGGTTATTGGTTCTAATTGTGGGACGGCATCATATTGAATAGTTGTAGACAGGAGCATTATCGTAATCAAAGCCAAGGCTTTGATTTGCTGGTCAGCAACACTCCGCATACCTTCGCCACATTATACATAGGCAATGAACACTTCTCCTGCCGCCACGACAGCAAGTGTGCGAATCACAGTAAGTCTGCGAGTTCGTCCTTGATAATCTC
>DUJJ01000169.1:0-822 GCA_013329865.1 Candidatus Poseidoniaceae archaeon | reverse complement strand
CCAAATATTAGACAAACGACCTTGGGGTAGTCTAGTCGATAAATCAAACCTGGAAATTGTTCAGGCTCATATTCAACTTTGTCGAACGGGAGGTGGAATGTTAGGTTGTTTAGATTCAACTTTCTGGGAACTCCGGCAAGTGGCTCGCCGGTGAATTTGTCGTTACCGTCATAGTCTTCAGGGTAGTGAAGGGCGTAGGTTGCCACCATATTCTGGACTTCGATTTCAACATCAGCAAGGTCCCAGGTTTTGATTCCAGCACCGCGCAGGTCAGCAATCATTCTGTCTATTCCTGTGTGGATATTGTCTTCGTCTTTACCACCAGTGCAAACTGCTCTGCCAGATCTAAACATCAAGATAGCGAGTTTTGGGTCGGTAACTCGGTATACAACTCCAGGGAATTGTTCAGGCTCATATTCACAGTTTAGTTGAATCGCAATATCAGGCAAATCGAGTTCTTCGGCAACTCTTGTGCTGGCTACTACATTCACTACTGTCAAACGTTCTTCATCAGTTGTCATGTTTAAAAGCGACTTATAAGAGGTATTTAAAGGGCCGCTTTTCCCTTTAGCCAATAATAGGCTAGCAGTGTTACGTTTTCATCCATATTGTGCTAATTTCACTGGTTTCAATATTAAAACCATGGCTACCTAATTTAGAAATCAATGTCCTACCACCTGCTAATTCGATTGCATCGCTAGTCTGTTGGGGGTTTCTAGTGAGTGCAACCATACAACCACCACCCCCGGCGCCGGTTAACTTTGCTCCCAGTGATGAGGGAGTAGCTGCCTTGATCAACGCATCCAATTCCGGGCTCGACAC
>DUJJ01000117.1 GCA_013329865.1 Candidatus Poseidoniaceae archaeon | reverse complement strand
TTGCAGTACCCTCAGGGACACTGGGACTTGCCAAAAGGACATATTGAGGCTAATGATAGTGACAATCATGCCACGGCTGCTAGAGAATTAGCCGAAGAAACCGGTATAAGTGAAATCGAGTTCATTGAGGGTTTTGAAAGCTCAACAAATTACAGTTTCAAGTATAAAGGAAAGCGCACTAAAAAGCAAGTTTACTGGTATCTTGCAACCACTGAAAAGATAACCGTCAAACTGTCCAAAGAACACCGAGACTACATGTGGCTGAATTGGGAACTAGCCTTGGATATGGTGACCCATACTGAAACTAAGGGGGTCATAAAGGAAGCAATGATTTTTGCGAATAGTCATGGCTTATCCTAGTTTGTCGAAATCTTGTTCATTTTGATAGAATTTCCTAATCATTGATGATACGCTGGCAGCCTCCTGCCGCTTACCCAATGGCGTCCACAAGGTTTCCTGCTCACCTAAATTCTTAGTTACCCAACGGGCGTAAACGAAGAACCAATCGGATAATCGGTTGACGTAAACTCTAGTTTCTGGCCGGAGCGAATCTGCTCCTTCGGAATCCTCGATAGCAATCAAACTTCTTTCCAATCGTCTAGTGATGGTTCTAGCGTGATGAATAATTGGCTCTGGGCCCATACCTGCTGGCAGAATGAAGCTTGTCAGTGGTTCTAATTGTTCAATCCACGCATCCATTTCATCCGTCAAAGATTCACATTGTTGCTGACCTATCAAAACCATGTAATCTGGTAACTTGCCTGGATCGCAAGCAAGTTCCGCCCCAAGGTCGAATAGTTCGCTTTGAATTCGGTCCAGGGCTGCTTCTGATATTTTTCTAATCCGAGCGATGGTTGAACTGCTCCCACCATCTGCATGGTCCGGGAGCATCGAGCATTCTCGTCTTATGATTCCAACAATTGAATTCAATTCATCACAAGTTCCCACTGCCGTGAACCTCAAGTGGGATTTCCGGTGCCTTGAACCATCGACGAATGATGATGTGCCATCATCTCCAGTGCCAGTGTAAACTCGATTTATACGAACCATTGTGTCTCCGCCTATTGATGACTAATTTACGCTTCTATGAGTGGTTTACGGGCGAGGAAAGTTGAATCTAAACTGTGGTACCATTCAATATCCTCTTCTCCTTGAGTCCAGGAGTATAGGACGAGTTGTCCATCCACAACACCATACCACTCCAGCCTGCCTGGGTCCAAGCATGCCATCTTTGCTCCTGTTTGTTCCAACTTATCCACGGCTTGGTGCCATTCATGAATCATCGTCGCTAAGTAATCTGCCAACTCTGTAACATGGTTATGATTTGAATCATAACGCTCTAAAATGATATCAAGTTCATTGGTTAAGTCTGCAGCATTATCACTGATGGATTGTAACTGTATCAAAATTGCTCGCGCAATTGACAAACTAGCCCTCGCTTCATCAATTGTCATGACTTTTGTCCCCGATGGCATATCTCCGAGGGCCTGCTCTAAATCTAACAAATCGCAAACCTCCATCGGTCGGCCAGAATAAACTGGTAATTCAGACATATCGGACACGTGTTGGCTTGTGCGAGAAGGGTCTTGAATTCATCGATTAATTTGGCCTAAATACCTCGATTATTTCAATAATTAACGGTGTCCGATTTCGTTTTTTGTAAGTCCGAAAAATGCTTGACTAATTTGATAATCAGAAAAAAGAATAGCCAAAACCATAGCAATAGTTCTATACCAATAATTGCATAATACAGTGGCCCCAGTGATTGGAGCATATCAACGCCATCATATGGAATACCGTGAGACGAAATATAGGCTAATTGTGATAATAAATTGGCCAAAAACCAAATTCCAAGGATTGCTAACATCAACGGCGAAAATGTCATGCCTCGGACTTTAGAAAACATCGTTATCATATACTAATTATACCTTAAAGTACATAAAATGTTGGTTATTTTGCGTTTTTTCGGCAAATTATTACATTAATCTACCAGATTCAAGTCATTCTTCGCTATCTTGTTCTGTGTGATGACCCATTTTGCTCAGACACTCATCAACAGCATCTAGCCACTCCACTGCCACGGCATTATTACCGCCAGATTCAATGAATAAGCTATGCCAGTGTGCTGCTTGTTCGTCTAATCCAAGAAATTGTGTGATTTTGTAAAGTGCTGAGTAAGCCATTGGGTTTAGATGCTCTTCGTCCCCATCCCAGGCTTTTTCGAAGCATTCTATGGCCCCGTGGGGCCCGTGTAATTGGCCTTTGTGTAATGCAACCATGCCTGCTTGACTCCATGCTAACGGTAATCGACCAATTAGCAGACCACGGAAAACTAACCACGTTTGTCCGCCTGCCAAAACCACCAAAGCGAAGAAGCCAGCCCAGTGTTCAAACCGGGTCAAGTCTTCCCAGGTTTGAGTGATTAAACCGGCTACTCCAACACAGAACATAAAACCGGCCATCGGAGCAACAAGGACCTCACGCCGAGTATTCAGCATGTGATGTATTCCGGTTACTAAGCCGAATGCCCCGACAACCGATAATATCCCCAAATGCGCTTCAAGACTGGTTGAGTTCTCTGCCGACTGACCCATAAACAGTAAACCGGCTATAATCAACATAAGCGTCCCGAAGCGTTTAGCTGGGGTCGGAAATGGTTGACTTCTAGACCCAATTATCAGCACTACACCAATTACTGCATCGAATATTAATAATATCCACACAATGGTTGACTCGGCTAATATCATACTATCTACACTAATCCCAAAATATGGTTGTCTTTGAGTATTTGCTCAATATCTATGATATTTTGTCCCTTTTATTATTTCAGTCGCCCGATAAACCTGCTCTGCTAGGACAACGGCAGCAAGCTCGTGAGGTAGAGTAAATTTAGATAATGAAATGTGATTATCACTCGATTTAACGTATTCTTGCCACCCGTCAACAGGCCCGATTGCTAAATTAATGTCTTGATCGCTTATCGACCAGCCCTTGACCAAATCAGCAAATTCGGTTGAGGTATACTGCATACCCTGCTCGTCAAGCAAGAACATTTTCCCGGCCTTACTAATATCATTCAGATAGGCTTGTATTGACTTTTTGTTACCATGGTATTCTACTCTAATGTTACGACTCTTTAGCCGCGCTTGATAGTTTTTCAACATCATTTCATAGGCTTGTTCTTTTGGTAAACCGTGAATGTG
>DUJJ01000040.1:2478-4579 GCA_013329865.1 Candidatus Poseidoniaceae archaeon | reverse complement strand
ATTGGTATTACGCCTGCTCTGACACAACTGTCGTGTGCTTCACTGATTGAGTTGATGTCATCTGCCTGTTGGGATGGGTCACCGTCCTTTGGCCCTTCATCGGAGACCGGCAAGACAATCTTGGTAGCATTTGGATTCCACTTGTGGTTTGCACCACCCGCTAGCGGACTACCGGGGACATTGTCGTTTGCGTCACGCCATGAAAGACATGCCCAGTTGGTTCCCGGACCCCAATCCTCACCAGAACTACCAGAGTATGGATTGCCGTTGTATACCGTGGTAGACAGCGTCCTAATGCCACCTGAATCGTCACCGTCACCTAACGGTGTTGAACGTGGTCCTGCGTTCTGATTATAACCAGCACAATCACCACTATCTGCAGCAGATGGTAAACCAAAACCGCCGTCAAGCCCATAGATTGTTTCGTAAACCGTCATGTTTGCAACTTCAAGCAGTGGCTTGATGCCCTCGAATGATGAGCCATCTGAAAATGAACCGCCGTAAATAACGGTGCACACGTCAGCCCATTCGGAATACATAGAACCTGATGTGTCAATTACAAACACTAGCTCAACTTTGCCACCGCGAGTATCATCCCACGCAATCTGAACTTGGTCATTAGCATCAACTACGATGTCAGGGTGTCCTTTATGGCCGATTATGGGGGTGAGTAGGGTGTCATCAAATAGCGTGATAACATCTTGAGTTACGAAATCAGGCTGAATCATCGAGTAGTAAACCTGCGGCTGGTTGAAGAATTTCTCCAATTCATCGTATTCATCTTCCCAAGCAATGTGAATGTTGCCTTGCGAATCGACATCAATCGACGGCCAATCTCTATCTTGTGCTCGTTGAGATATTATTGTGTCATCTATACCGGTAATTGCGCCATCAGTCGATGTCTGGCCGTTGAACGGTTGGATTTTGTAAGGGCTGAGTGCAGTATACATAATCTTGTGAGTCCCAGACTTGTCTGTCCAAACGATGTGGATGTTATCATCATCATCAGCAACCACATCTGGATGCCATATTTTGTGGATACCTGGATTGGTAATTTGTGTGGCATCGATTAAAATCTCGCCGTTGCTCGCTAGCATGGAGTAGTATAGGTGAAGATTATTTCTTGCCCAGATGATGTGCACATTCCCTTGACTATCGCCAACAATTGCTGTTTGGGTGTCTGAGGCTGAGCCACCATCGACAATTTGCTGTGGTTCAGTGATCACCACAGTATTAGCTTCGGCAAAATCACTCGCGATTACCATTCCAGATAGAACTGATAACAACATTATTGATACTAAACTTACAGATTTGAATGCTTGACTCATGGACAATCCTCTCTTACAACAAATAAAGCAGATTTTCATGATACTTAACTGCGACCCTTTCAGGTCATATTTGAGTTGGCTGGACTATGCCCACTCTGAGGGGTCAAAACTGGTGCCAAATGACATTTTTTCGTCAAACTCGACTTCGATACTTTCCTGTTCCGCAGGTTTTGAGTGCGACGGTTCAGCACGGGTAGATTTACGCTTATCCCAGTCATCAACAGGTCCTGGTTTACCAACGCCCGGCCCATATGAGTACTTGATTTCGTGAATAATACCTAGTTTTGCTAGCCATAACCTGCGCAGTGAGTGCATAAATTCATTCTTAGTTATCCCATCAAACCAAATTGGCAAACTCACATTAAATGCTTGCAGTGGACCCGGTTTCTTGTTACTTTTATGCCCCATATGGATACCCCAATCAACTGCCGAACTGATTAATTGCAGGCGAGCATCGTGAATCCACTCCGCCCAGCCATCTTTATCTTCTTGCATATGTTTAGCCATCTCATCTTGCTGCCCTTCATCAACTCTGGTCATGCTGGAAATAGCAACAAGGTCGCGGTTTTTAGGCACGACTACAGCAAACATATGCCCCTGTTTACCCTGAGGATATTTGATTAGCACATGCGTATGAGCGCGCGGGTCATTTTGCTCCTTGACGAATAACCTCTCTTCGTCAAGCCACTTTCTGACCAATGATACAATCTCACTGGGTGCCACATGTAGCGCCAATAACTCATCCTGTTTGAATCAAACCCAAAAATCAAGGT
>DUJJ01000040.1:0-2057 GCA_013329865.1 Candidatus Poseidoniaceae archaeon | reverse complement strand
GAATATCCTCGTAAATCAGTGAAATCATCCCAAACCAAGGAAAATATTCTGCCTGTAAGGACCGATAACGGAAACATCAGTAACCACATCATCGAGCATGCAAGCATCAGCTCCGTCGTCGATGTGCCGAATGATTCGGTCCAGTCCCATCCAAAGGATTCGTCGATTGTTCCCGCCTGCCAATACAATAATACAACTAGAATCGCAGATGAAATTGGCCAGACTATAATTGAGCCCAACATTGCTGCGAGAAACTGATATGATGTTCTTGCATCTATACCCTCATCGGTTGAATCGCCCAAAACCCTACCTAATACAATCTGAGGCAAAAGCGATATTATGAATATGGGCAAGAGTGCTAGAAACAGCATAACCCTGCTCATTGCAATAGGTATTTTACCAACATTAGGTGGTGATATCTCGGTTAAATTTTGATTTACATCTCTACCATCTAAACCATGGCGATGAAGTATATCTGCAGCCTCTGCCGATTTGGTTACTACTGGGTGACTAATTTGTTCCGGCTGTAAATTATCACTTTCTAAATTCGTTACTTTCTCACTATATTGGTTCCTGAGTTGACGAGCCATTATGACTTCCTCGCGCCAAGTGTTAGGCGGCTTTTCCTCTATCCTACCCTTGATATGCCCAAGCAGTAGTAGACCACGATATTCCTCCCAAGAATATGTATTAGGAGTTAGTGGAACTAGTTCTCCACGCAGCTTATCGCGCAGATTGAACACTGAATCTGCCGGCGGCTCGGACCAAGTGCCGCTGGCAATTGCCTCAACCAAGGAGTCTGGAACGTCATCTTGTTGAACCTGAAGTGGGTCACCAAATTCCACCCAAATATCGGTTCTAAAAAACTCCCTAGTTCGAAAATGTAAACCGATTGGTATTATCACTGGCATGGGCTTGTTTGAGGCTTTAGCAAGTGCACTTGCTGCTAACACTGTGCGCATTGGACCTGTTCTAAACCTCAGCATGTAGGCGTTATTGTGGCTAGTACCCTCTGGAAATAATACACAGCCATAACCGTGGGATATTCCCGAAGCGAGCGTCATCAGAGAACGACCGTTGAGAAAATTTGCCTCGGCCTCGCTACAACCCCCACGCAGCAGTTCGGCTTTCCTTACCACTGGCTGAACTGCCATTTTTCGGGTCCACCAGCCCAACAACGGCCTTGTAACTAAATCATGACGACCGCCGAAAACGAAGTATTTTGGATGATTTAGCGTTATTTGGAGTGCGTCTAGTAAACCGTTAGTATGCCAAGCACAACACAATGATCCTCGATCATCCGGAATCGCTTCCATTCCAGTCGCTTCGATTGAACGAAACTGGACTTTGCTTATTTGGTTGCAAATCCAGTAGAGTACTCTTGTCCAAAAGTATGAACCGGGAGTTATACCGTCAAATTTAGGCATTGGTGTCGCCAGTAATTTGTCCATCTTCATATTCTTCGCAGATTTGGATAAGTATGGCAATGCTTCACCGCGATGGTCAAGCACACCATCATCCATTGCTTCTGGGTCAGGATGCTTCATTACCGCACCTCATCGAGCTTACTCGCCAAACTTGCTAACGCTTGATGGTTGGGTTCACCAATCGTGCGGTTATCCGGCCACATTGCCATCAAAGTCCTGCCACCGTCTCCTGGTGTTCTGGGAATCACATGAACGTGAACATGAGGAACCTCCTGACCGGCCAGTGGACCATCATGTATACAGACGGTAAAATCAACTGTGTTGAACACTTCTGTAAGCTTGCTTTGAACTATCTGCACCCCGGTAAATAGGCCGGTTATTTCAAACTCATTTAGGTCTTGCAAATTTGTTACTGGTTGGTGAGGAACTACCAGCGTGTGGCCTTGCCTCCGTGGAAAAATATCGAGAAAAGCATACCAGTTATCGCCGCTAGCAACACGATGTGATGGAATCTCGCCCGCAATAATTTTGCTAAACAAAGTCTGGTCGCTCATGAACTACGCTAGAGCAAGGTAGTTATTGTCTTTCACTGAGGTGCGAGTATCCAATTGTCCTTCTGCCCCTTCCTTA
>DUJJ01000182.1:10148-10355 GCA_013329865.1 Candidatus Poseidoniaceae archaeon | reverse complement strand
CATTGCCGGACCGATAGTATCAGTCAGTCTGTCTTCTAGGAATCTTTCTGCTAAGCCCACACTGACAGCCAGCAAATCCTGTAACCCTTCACCGGCTTTTGCCGACATTGGGACCAAGGCAACATTTTGCCGGAAATCTTTGATCTTATCATAGCGTTCGATGTTGAATCCATGTTCGGAAAATTGGCCTACCATTTTCCAGTATCT
>DUJJ01000182.1:7827-9762 GCA_013329865.1 Candidatus Poseidoniaceae archaeon | reverse complement strand
AATGAGCGTCCAGATTCACAGCGCCAGCCGTGAATTCGATCGACTTTGTTAGCCGCAATAACAAACGGTGTCTTAGTCTCTTTGAGTGTGTTCAAACTTTCTATCGTTTGCGGCTGCAGTCCTTCCATGATATCGACTACTAGTATTGCAATATCTGCGACTGAACCACCTCGGTTCCGCAGGCTAACGAATGAGTGGTGTCCTGGGGTGTCAATAAATAATAATCCTGGCGATTTGAATTCTTTACCGCCAAGCATAGCCTTACAGGTATCATTTAACACATCGGCTGGGACCTCCGTCGCCCCAATGTGTTGGGTGATACCACCGGCTTCGCGATCCATGACGCTGGCTTGGCGCTCGCTGCCAATCGAGCGTACTAAATCTAACACGCTAGTTTTCCCGTGGTCGACGTGGCCTAATACTGAGACAATCGGCTGACGGTTTTCGCCACGTGCGTGCCCTTCTTCACCCGAATCATCGTCAATTTCTGACATAACACGGCCTCCATGTTTATTGCCACAGTTGGATTAAATCACTCGTAAAACCATTTTGAGATGGTTTGGTCCCATTCCATTACCCCTTCTGGGAACCACAAACCGAGCTCAAATTCAGCGGTCTCGGGTGCGTCTGAGCCATGAATCATATTGTATCCAATATCCATTCCATAGTCACCTCTGATGGTTCCTGGTGGAGCCTCTCGACCGTTTGTCGGTCCAATCAAGTTCCTCGCCACGCTGATTGCATCACGCCCGGCCCAAGCCATACAGACAACTGGTCCAGAAGTTACAAACTTGATTAGTCCTGGGAAAAATGGGCGCTCAGCATGAACAGCATAATGGGCCCTAGCAATTTCTTCGGACGGGACCATGGCTTTGAGTCCAACGAGTTTCAGTCCTTTCTGTTCAAATCTTCCGATGATTTCCCCGATGAGTCCTCTTTGTACTCCATCAGGCTTTACCATGACATAAGTTGTTTCCATAATGTTCACCAATCACAGCCAAAAATCACCCCTTTATCAGGGATGCGGAACTAATGACAACTCAATTATTGGATGCCGCCCTTAACAAAGTGGCGAGTCCATTTGACTTTCCGAGAGTTCCTGCCCAACTTAACCATATTTTTGCGGGCTTTTGAATTCTTGAACCACATGATGCTGCCATCACGTCGCACGAACATAATCCCGGTGCCGGGCTCGATTTCCTCACCTGAAAAACTGCAAATTCTTCTTTCTGGCACTCAAATCACCTCGCGTTTAACTTTCGAGCCTCACGACCTGTGTCGCGCAGCATCAAAATATCGCCAACTCTAATCGGCCCAAGCACGTTTCTGGTAATAATTCTACCAACGTCTCGTGGGTTCGGTGCATCGTTGACTCGCACCTTGACTTGGGTTGCTTCACCGGTCATGCCAGTTCTGCCAACTATTTCGACCACTTCTGCTGGCCAACCGCCTAGTTCTTCACTCATTCAATCAACTCCGAATTGTATCAAGCCTTGAGGCCTTTGATGAGTTCAACAACCTCTTGGTATTTCTCTTGCGCACCCTTATTGATCTCCATAATTGCGATGGAGGCTGTTTTGACTCCATTGGGTAGTCCAGCCTCGTTGGCCAAGAATTCTTGTGAGGGAACGTAGCCGTAGGGGATGCCTTTCTCTTCACAAATTAGTGGAATATGAGCAAGCAGTTCTGGCGGATTAACATCCTCTGCCAAAACAATGAACTGTGCGGTGCCTCTTTCGGCAGTCTTAGTCACTTCATTGCTTCCTTTCTTGATTCGTCCGTTAGAATTGGACTGAATCATTTCATAAATTTTGTCTGATACTTCTGTTGGGGTTTCAAATCGCACGTGTACACTCATCGGAATCTCTCCATCCTCATGTTAAGGGCAACCATGCGCACAGCCTCAACAATATAAACGCGCCGGACAAAATAATA
>DUJJ01000182.1:5545-7440 GCA_013329865.1 Candidatus Poseidoniaceae archaeon | reverse complement strand
CGTTACACTGAAAGCGATCAGTCCCATTCTAAGGTTCGATATAGTTGCTTGACCCCGCGTGCTAGTGCAGGTCCGCCGGGAATGATATCGCGCGGATTCTTCAGGGAACTCGTTGCGTGAACACCGTCTACATAACGAATCAATCTAGCTACTGCCCCTCCGGTGAATAGTCCATGAGAACATGCGGCGTGTACTTCTATCGCTCCTTGGGTCCTCAAAGCGTCAGCAGCTCGGCAAATAGTGCCACCAGTAGCGATCATGTCATCGACGATTGCCACAACTTTTCCTTCAACATCGAGGTCTTTAGCTTGGTGCACGATTGTATGTGCATCGATTCGGGTTTTTTCGAGATAGGAAAATTGGCAGTCTATCGCTGAAGCCACTTCCGCAGCTCGCTCGAAAGCACCTTTGTCAGGAGATAAAATAAAATCTGGTTTGACATTCTTTGCTAAATGTTCAGCGAGTTCAGGCATTGCAGAAGTAAACGCTACTGGGACATCAAGACCATCCAACACCTGTGGAGCGTGTAAATCGAAAACTATGATTCCATCACAACGAGATGCCAGCAGGTTAGCTATTGCCCGTGCGGATATTGCTTCGCCCGGCCTAAACCGCTTATCCTGCCTTGAATAACCGAAGTATGGAATCGCCAGCAGAATTCCAGGACCGACATCATTGAGTGTTTGAGGGCCAATTGCTCTTAGATTCTCAACATTACCTTGTCGCACATCATTTATTGCTTCTAGCATCAGAAGTGTTTCGATGATGCCCGAGTCAGGAAAGGTATTGGAAACGAGAACGACTTTATCACTACGGATTGCCTCTATAGCCTCGTCTGGTATTCTGATATACCCTTCAGTATCAGGGAATCTCCTCGTTTCGATTGAGTGATGTTGACAACCTAACTCCTGCGCTAATTCTTTGGCCATGGGACGAGAATTACTTCCGGATAATACGACCATGTTGTCCCCTTATGCCAGCGACATTGCAGGTTGTTCATCTTCTTTGTGTGTGAAACACATGTGTGGTGCGCGAGGCAGGACTCGAACCTGCGACCTCCCGGTTATCAGCCGGGTGCTCCAACCGACTAAGCTACCCGCGCAATGGCAGTCTGCCGACAAACCCCCCAGTCATAATAGTGACGGAATGAACAATCCAGTAATTTACTGAGGAATTATTCGTCTGCCAATTCATTAATTGAAATATAAGACGGCAACTGAAGGACCTTATCGAAGTTTCGCGACAATACTACTTCATCCAATCTCTCTCTGGTTCGAGAAAATGCGGTTATTGGTATTCTTAAGGTCGCATCGACAGCAAAATCCTTCTGCACGCCCAGTCTTGTTTTTACAATTACACCTTTGTAGGTTCTCTTGATCTTGAAAAGCTCAGTGATTACGCCTATTTCTCTACCTTGGTTGTCTAGCACCGCACGGTCTAACATCTCGTCAGGCGCATACAGTTTTTCGTCGATTCTTACGGTGTTTCTCCATCTTCTTTGTAATTCGCGCATTGATTTGGACAGTTTGACTGTTCCGTCGTTGCGGATACTATGCACTAGTTCTTTTGGAAGTGGCGCCAACTCCGCCGGCTTTCTCATATATTCATCGGCGACATCCGACTCTACCTGGATTCGCATTGAACGAACCCTCGCTTCATTCGGATGGTGTCGCTCACCAACTATTGTTCCAACTTTCTTATCATTCACGTAGACATCCCTTTGCAATAACTCTTGGATGTTGTATTTTTCATTCTTCATTTTTCCCATCTCCTTGTCCGGCTTTCCTTCCCGGTTAAACAAACCTCTTCTGTGAGGGGTCTTATACTATTTGGTAAAAAAAACTGAAAAACCAATTGAATTTGTCGTATAATTATTTTTTTCGCAATTGACATCT
>DUJJ01000182.1:0-5147 GCA_013329865.1 Candidatus Poseidoniaceae archaeon | reverse complement strand
TACATGAATATAATCAATTATCCAATATGCTGAGTAAAAAAACACTGGGCATTTTTACTCGGAGTCATCAATATGATTAATAATTAGACTAAATCTTTGAAAATTAAATTCAATATAATTTTGCAATATTCAATTGAAATCTTGGTAAATAATCTTGCGCTTTCTTAATCAAATATCACATTTTAGCCGCAGTATGACCCAAGAGAAGGTAGTGCATTTCTTGGGTGAAATCATTGGACTTGGAGAGGAAACTCTGACTAGAGTGTTGTTAAACCACAACAATTGTACAATTCCGAAAAAATATTTCCACTCATCCATAGAAAAACTCTCAGCAAGCCTAGAATTCGTCAAGCACAGGCCACAAATACATACTGAATCTAGTGTTGCAAAACATGATGTTGTGGTATTTTTTCACTTCGGTGACGGTGGAATTGATACCTCGCTTCTAGTTAGTTACCCTTGTTTTGTAATTCTGGTCTCAGATAATCCCTCGGTAATCGGTCCCTTAGATGAATCAATCAAATTATTGCATATTCATGACATGATTCACTATGTAGCAAATAAACAATACAACACGAAACTTGACGACCTGTTAGAATTATGCCTCAAAGGGCACCCTCTCGATATCGACAGCCAGTCAAACCTGCATTGGTGGGTTTCTCAGCAAGATGTGGCAGCTTGCTTAATCAGACTAATACATAACGCCGAAAAATTGCCTCAAATATCAGATTTGTGTGGCCGAAGAGGCTGGAGTAGCAAGGAAACATTGGAACAATTACAGTTACTTTATCAGCGAACATTAGCTGGTGCGTCGGGCAAGTTTAATCCCGAACATTTAGTAGTAAAACCAGTGGTAACAAAAATTCTCCAGGGTAGTGAACTGAACATAAGATCGTCAAGACCCGATTTATCAGTAATCGATGACGTCTTACTGGCGGCTGACGGCCAACGCTGGCGGCCGCTGATAACGCTTAGAACTAGTTTGATGCATTACCTAGCAACAAAGGATCTGCATCACAACGTCTGAGGCCCGCCTTCTGGAATTACCGTAAGGCTGGTTAGATTGCCATATAGTGTTGGTCCGTGGGTAAAGGTACCGAATATTCCTGTATCACCATTAGGATTGTGCGATAAGGCTAGCCACGGTCTACCATATGCATCGATTTGCATATCAATAAAATCTCCAAAACCGCCACAGCGTTCATAGCCACATGTTGGACTCGCATTGTCTAGTGGGTCATCGTCGGCGTTAACCTGAACAGTCGTAATCAAAGGTGTCTCGTTAAAGGCATCGGTCATTACCGATATGTAGCCATCCCACAACCCATCACCATCCTCCCCGATATAGCCAAATGCGACCCTGCCTGGATCACCTGCTATTACCACGGGAAAACCGGTTCCCTGGAGGTGATTCGGGGCGACCATGACTGCATCGGACCAGGTCTCCGCATGATCGGTTGAGTACGAGAAATAGGGTAAATTGTCAATCCCCATCCACATTGCGTAAACGTTGCTCTGTGTATCGGTATCGACTTGGGCTTCCTCTGCATTCCAAGTGTCTGCAGTGCCTGATTCCTCGGTTGGCAGAACGTGCTCAGTCCAGGTTATCGCACCGTCTTCTGTCTTATACATTGAATATCCCTCACCATCACAACCAATCTGGCCCCGGTAGAAATTACCGTTTTCTGCTCCTATTATGTGAGCTGATAAACCTCCGCTCTGACAGTCAACGGGTGCTCCGGGTAGTTCAGGACCCCAGGTGAAGCCACCATCTTGGCTTGCTGAGCATAATGGTGCAGGGTAGTTTCCGTTGATGCAAAATACCCACAAGGTCTCATGCAATAAGCCGCCGTATGGTGAGGAAGCGATTGTTTGGTGGTCTTGCACAGAATAGCCTGTGGCAATTGACGGTCCCGTCCATGATTGCCCCTCATCATCGGACCATTCAACAGTCATGCCGCCCAGCGCATGCATGTCGAATTTCATTATTCGGTCAGTCCATGGATCAACATAGACATAAGGATCGTTGGAATTTGCGACTGGTGGAACAGCGCCGTATACATCTTGGCAGGTGTAGTCAGTGATTGCAGTCATCTCAACCATGTTACTACATTGAACAATTGCTGTCGAGCCAGCGTTGCCATTACCCCAGCTAGTTATGTATAGATTTCCAGAAGAAGTAATTCCCATGGTTGGCTCGAATGTTGACATACCTATGCTGTAATATGACGAAGTAGCATAAAACGGAATGTTATCTCCGCCTAAGGCCGAGGTATTGTTCATCGCATTAATGCCACCGGGGTAATGATACCAAGTTCTTCCATCAAGCATAGTTTCAAACTGAAAGAATCCTGATGTCTCTTCAATAATCTCGCTTTTCTCTTCACCAAAGCAGCCTGATAATGACATAAATGCCATTATTAAGACCATAAATAATGCATTCTGCTTTTTACTCACTTTAATTCCCTCCAAATAAATCATATCCAATCAGTGGTAGAAGCACACTAGCGTCTCCTTCAACACAGATATTGGGAGCCTCAGGTCGCATTTTACCCCACGAAATGGCTTCTTTTAATCTCGCGCCTGACAAGCTTCCATCGTGCTCTGGCGCAGTTGTAATGTATACTGCAGCATCTAGTCCTCCACGATATTGATTCCACCAAATAACGTGGTGTTTTGAGATACCTCCACCGATCATCAATGCATTGGAAACCTCAACGTCCCATGTTAGATCGCTCATTACCTGCTCATCAGCTAGCGTGTCAATGTGGAAATCTCGATGTTTTTGTCTAAACATGAAAAGTTGGGCACCAACAGATCCATCGGTAATCCCTGGAATACATACGGGAATACGGTGTTTCCACGCCCAATATATTAGAGAGTCAGGCTTACCAATTCTTTTACCAAGTTCCCAAACCAGATGAACGGATCCGAAACCTATCCAGGCATCGGCACCGGTCAGTCCGGTTTCTTCCAGTCTTGCTGCATAGATATCCTCTAACGCCGGCATTACCACTTCTTCAATTATCTCGCCATATGACGAATTCGGCACAATCACGTTGCCTAACCTCATCAGCGAGTGCTCACCAAGTTCGATATCGTCTAGTTCGAATGCACCATGGTAATATTCTTGATACGAGCGTGCAATATCATGATCAAGAGTTCCGCAGGTTGTGGAAATTACATTGAACATCTTCTGTTTTGTCGCTTCAACAAAAAAACTACGGGTACCGGTTGCACACAAACAAGCTGGGAATGACAGCCAATTGCACACTTTACTACTATCGCCATCAACTGCATCTAATTGTGCTTTCATGTCCTTAAGAATAGTCCTAGCGGTCGCTAATTTTGTCGCAGTAAAACCTCCAGCACTGGCCATTTGGTCAATAAGGGAACTAGGGGATGTAATCTCGGCGAAGCGATAGTCTCTGACAGGGACATCGAAGTCGTCCGGAGACAGCGCCATAATCCACCCAACTATATCCCAAACATGAACCTGTTCATCGGAGTAACAATTGTTCTAACTCGAAAGCTCGGTCTCTTAGTTTTGCTGCTTGCTCAAAATCAAGTTGCTTAGCGGCATTTTCCATCTCCGCTTTCACCTCCATCAGCATCTCAGTAATTTGTTCAGTGGTGAGGTCTTCCTCAATGGCAAAATTGGTAAGATTTTCCAATTGAAAATTTGAATCTTCAATTTGGTTTTTATTTTCAACTGAAGTTCTGCTCCATGCGCCTGCTCCCAAGCCCAATTTTTGTGCCCAGTCACCGTCACCTCGACCCCCTTTCTTGCCCACTAAGCGTTTGTTACCTGCAGAGGTATTTGTACCGGTGATAAATTCATCATCCTTGGAGTACATGGCTGGTAAGGCTTTCTTGATGGTCTTTGGAACGATGTTGTGTGCTTGATTGTACGACTCCTGACGCGCTCGCCGTTCAAGAGTCTGTTGTATGGCTGCCGACATTGACGGCGACATACCATCGGCATAGAGTATAACTTTACCATTTTCATTTCTTGCAGCCCTACCGATAGTTTGTAGTAGACTTCTTTCGTTGCGCAAGAAGCCCTGCTTATCCGCATCGAATATTGCTACTAGACTTACTTCAGGGATATCTAAGCCTTCTCTGAGTAGGTTGATTCCAACAATCACATCGATGTGCCCAATTCTCAGAGCATTGATGATTTCAGACCGTTCGATGGTGTCAATTTCTGAGTGCAGATGATGAGACTTAATTCCCATACTGTTCAGGTATTCTGAAACCTCCTCGGCAAATTTTATGGTTAACACAGTTATCAAACATCGTTCATTTTTGCTGACGCGCTGGTTAATTTCTGATAATAGGTCACTCACCTGGCCTTCCGTCTCTCTGACTTCGATGTTTGGATCAAGCAAGCCGGTCGGTCTTATCTCCATTTTCGAAATGTGATTTATTGATTGAATCATATCATACATGCTTTCGGATTCTGGATGTTTCTTACTAAGGTCCGGGGGTCCTGCCCCACCGCTTGATTGGGCATGCAGTAATCCGTTGGGTATCGCCTGTCGGGTCACCTCGCACAGATGGCGCAACTCACGCTCTCCTGGTGTAGCTGAAACATAGACCATCTGTGGTACCAGAGATTGAAATTCGGGAATCTTTAGTGGTCTGTTATCGGCTGCTGTGGGTAATCTAAATCCGTGCTCAATAAGACTCTCTTTACGAGACCTGTCGCCGTGATACATCCCTCCGACCTGTGGCAAACTGACATGTGACTCATCCATTATGACGAGGAATTTAGCCGGATCGCCATGGAATTGTTTAGCACAGGCAGCAAAGAAATCCAGCAGACAATACGGTCTTTGGCCACGCTCTCGACCATCAAAATGTAGTGAATAATTTTCAATTGATTGACAGTGACCTATCTCTCTTAGCATCTCTAAATCGTATCTAGTCTTTTGCTCGATTCGGTGGGCTTCTAAATCCTTCCCAAGACTTTTGAAATGGGCGATTCGACCATCGAGTTCGGTCTCTATCGATTCGAGCGCCATCTCAAATCGTTCAGGACTGGTCATGAAGAACTCCTTCGGATGAATCCACGCTTCATCAAGAGTGTCAAGAACTTCCCACGATACTGGGTCACACACCTGCACTTTAGTGACGCCGTCAAA
>DUJJ01000095.1:5295-5466 GCA_013329865.1 Candidatus Poseidoniaceae archaeon | reverse complement strand
GAGAATATTTTGCTGATCCAAGAACTAGGTGGCACAAAAGACCCAAATCGAGCCATTGAATTACTAAAGTTGGTTGGATTGGAGGGCGAAGTAAATCGTTTTCCCGGTGAAATCAGTGGTGGACAACAACAGCGCGTAGCAATTGCGCGCAGCATAGCCAAACGGCCAAAT
>DUJJ01000095.1:0-4897 GCA_013329865.1 Candidatus Poseidoniaceae archaeon | reverse complement strand
TAGTCAAAGCCTGCGAACAGGAAAACATTACTGCGGTATTTGTCACTCATGATGAGGGGCTAGTCGAATACGCAACTAGGGTGATAAGAATTGATAGTGGTAAAATTGTCTCTGACGAACTTACCGTATAATCCGGATAATTGAGGTGGTAAAATGTCTGCATTGTTGAACAAACGACTTGCAAGGAGCCTTTGGCGTAGCAAACTTCGGTTGTTTGCAGTCATCTTCATGGTTTCTGTAGGCGTGTTTGCTGGACTTACGTTTGGTGGATATTCTCACAATCTAGACAGCATGTACGATACCATGCATGCTGATAACGATGAGGGAGCAAATCTAGCTGACTTGTGGATTGATAATCGTAGTACTACTTGGACCGCAGAGCAAGTTGCTGGCTTTTGCCAACATCTGAGTGCTAATTGGGAGTTTTCTGCACATGATTTGGACAGTTGTGAGGGCCGGAACATTATACCTGGCGCCATGTTCTTTGATGATAATGGCGAAGACAGAATTATCAATTCACTCTGGCATGGTATCGCACCAACTGCCAACAGCGACAGGGTTTGGATGCCAGATGGACACTCTGACGGAAGATTAGCAGTTGCTGATGATGAGATTGTGATAGATGCGCACGTCATGGAACCGCTGAATCTTGATTTAGGTGACTTGGTTACTATCGGTGCCGGGTCATCCAGCGCGGAATTCACTATCGTGGGATATGGTTATCATCCAGTTCATATTTTTATGGCACCCGAAGGATCTGTATTCCCACCAGAGGCTGGAGAATATGTGGTTGGCTACCTTTCAGAATCTGGCATGGCTAGACTTACAGGTGATGAATTAGGTGCAAGCAACACGATTCTTTTAGATGTCGAGGGCACACCTTCATTTGACTTACCCGATACAAAGAACTACGAAGGTAACGAAATAGATGCCATAAAATTGCAAGTTGAAGAGGCATTAACTGCTAATGAACTCGATGCCAGACAACGAGACCGAGGGCAGAACGAACAAGTGGAAATAATGCGCCAAGATTTGGAAGCATCAAAGCGCATGTCTACACCGTTCACCGTTATGATTGCCGCAATCGCTGCAATCACAATCATTCTCAGTCTACAACGCCTCGTCCAGAGTCAAGCCAAGGAAATTGCCGTATTGCGCACGCTGGGCGTTAATCGCCAATCCCTTCTATCTGGATATCTTTACGCACCGATAATCATTGGTTTGCTAGGGTGTCTAGTTGGCTGCCTAATTGGTCCATGGGGTATGAATGGTATGCTTGATTTTTATCAAAGTATAGTTGGAGTGCCAATCATTGAACGTCAAATGCCAATCAGCCTGTATGGGGCAGTCATCCTACCAACAATGATTGTTGTATTTATTTCGGGAATATTCCCCGCCTACAAAGCTAGCCGGCTAAATCCACTGGAGGTTTTGAGTGGTCAAAGTGAGATGAGAGTGGGTTCCAGAATTCAGCGGAAATTAACAGCATGGATGCCGACTACCTTGGGACTATCAGTTCGCTCGAGTGTGAGGAAACCAATCAGATTGACTATGACCTTCGTGGCTGTAGGAATTTCTCTAATGCTATTTGGGTCAATCCAAATGATGTCGGCCGGGATTGAAGATACGCTCGTAGGTGGCATTGAGGAGGACCAAAACTGGGACGCTCAAGTGTACGTAAATGTAGATGGCGAAGACGCCGTATTAGCATGGGCCAGTAACGTTAGTGCCAATGCTGAACTAATAATTGAAATGCCGTTAGGTCTAGTGGAAGACACCGATGGTGTGGACCGGATTTTTACCGTTGTAGGACTAGATAATTATCAAAGCGGTATGCGTAGTGTTAATCTTCTCGATGGGAAAACACCCACTCAACAAGACTCGACACCCCAGGTTATGATGGATGAGGGTTCAATGATCTTCCTCGGTTGGGAGGTTGGCGAGACCCACAGTGTGTTAGTGAATGGTGTGCATCAGGAGGTAGAGGTAGTTGGAAGCACTCGTGGCGATTTTGTCAGAAGTATGTATTTTCTGCGAGCAGACTTGAGTATCATTACCGGAGTTAACGCCACCTCAGTTTACTTGGACCTGCCAACGGGGGTTGAGGTTGACACTGAACTGGGAGAGATTTCGGTTGGAGTAGTAGAACGTCAGAGCTTGGTCGACGGTATCGAAACCCTAATCGAGCAACAAACTCAATTATTTCAGGCTATAATGTATCTTGGTCTACTATTTACCATTGCGGTTATGCTGAACACCATGATAATGAATGTGGCCGAGCGAGACTTTGAATTAGCGACGCTAAGAGTCCTTGGCGCATCAACCGGACGCCTAGGCACCATGCTGTTGTTCGAAAGTTTGCTTATTGGTATAATTGGCGGTTTAGTTGGAGTAGTGTTTGCCTATGGTGGTGCAATCGGTCTAGCTGCGTCATTCTCGTCTTGGCAATTCTATGTCCCGGTAGTGATTGTGCCAAGTGTCGCTTACCAACTAATGGGTGGAGTGATAATTATCGCCATTGCCATGACCCCAATTGGCATATGGCGATTAAGACGCATGGACCTAGTTGAGAAGGTTAAGGACTTATCTCAGTGAAGCGAACTCTTGATGAGCCGTCAATTCTTGGCAGATGCATGGTCGATATCCCTGATATTGGACATAGAGTCCTGATAGAGGTTGACGGCCACAATGGTAAAACCACTCATGAAGGAGTGATTCTACACCCAGCCGCCAAGGGCCATATCACCATTAAACTAGCCAATGGCTATAATGCCAGTTATGCTATTGACGACATCATTAACATCGAAAAATTAGCCGAAACCCCAGAGGTTCAAACCACTCAAGAACCTAAACTGCAAACTAAGGAAGGTTTACCTCATGTCAGAATCATCCACACCGGCGGAACTATCGCCTCCAAAGTAGATTACAAAACAGGTGCAGTTGTGGCAAAATTTGAACCTGAAGAGTTAGTAACTGAGATACCTGAGTTGGCGCAAATAGCCAACATCGATGCGGTCAAACTAGGTAACATGTTCAGTGACGACATTAGACCCCAGCACTGGAATAAACTAATCGACGCAACAAAGCAAGCCTTCGATTCTGGTTGTGATGGTGTGGTAATAACACATGGCACTGATACCCTACACATTACGTCTGCAGCAATGTGCTTCGCTTGGTCTGGTGAAGGCTTGGCCCCACCCGGCAGAATCGCACTGGTTGGCTCTCAAAGGTCATCAGATAGGGGCTCATCTGACGCCTCAGAAAACCTGATTTCAGCAGTGTTGTGGGCTGCGGAAGGTCCACAACCTGGCGCAATAAGAGGTGATGCAGCAGTAGTAGTAATGCACTCTTCAAGCCATGATGGAACATGTTCGATTCAACCAGGCACTGGTGTCAGAAAATTGCACTCGACCAGACGTGATGCGTTTCGCAATGTCAACAGCCAGCCCATCGGGTATGTTAGTTTTGAGGGAAATCAGCCGAAAATTGTCCTCGATAGTTCTTATGAAACTGAATTATCACAGACAGAATGTGCAGTAACCAATAACCCAAGAACATATTCGGCGAGTGTCCGAATCGCTCAATTTATCGCTGGACCGTATTTACACGAGGAAGAAATTGAAGCGATTGTTACCACTGGTCCTCAGGCAATCGTCATTCATGGTACTGGCTTAGGACATTTGCCGATTGATGACCCGGGAGATGATGCGCCTGAAAACACCAAGATTTGGCGCGTATTAACTAGGTGCATTAACCGAAATATACCAGTCATCGTGACAACACAGTGTATTAATGGTCCAATCGATATGAACGTTTACTCCAAAGGCAGAAAGCAACAGGAAATGGGTTTACTCGGACATGGTAGTGTCACTTCACCAGATTCAACAGTAGTAAAAATTCACTATGCGTTATCCAATAACAAAGATGTCGCAAAGATTCTGGGAATGAATCTTTGTGGCGAGAATAAGAACACATTGCGGGAGTGATAAAGTTGTCAAACGAAGCCAACCGCAAACTCGACGAATTACGCCAAAAGCGTGATGAAGCACGCTTAGGTGGTGGCTTAAAGAAACAAGAAGCAATTCGTAAAACTGGTCGAGGGACCGCTAGAGATCGTATCGATATGCTACTAGATGAAGAATCATTTATAGAAATTGACTCTTTTGTAACCCATCGGGTCGTTGACCACAACATGTTTTTGCATCAGACCCTTGGCGACGGAGTCGTAGCCGGTCATGGTACTATCGACGGCCGAAGAGTATACTGCTTTGCCCAAGATTTCAGCGTTCACGGTGGCAGTATGGGTGAGAGTCACGCCAAGAAAATCAGCAAGGTTGTCGAAATGGCAGAACGAGCAAAAGTTCCAATTGTCGGAATGTGGGATGGCGGCGGTCAACGAGCCCAAGACGGTGTTTCAGGGCTTGCTGGAACTGGGGAATTACTCGATCGATTAGTTCAGTGTAGCGGTAGGGTGCCGATCATAAGCTTAGTTTTGGGACCGGTTGTCGGCGTCTCATCATTAGCTGCGAGCCTGGCAGATTTCACTATTTTAGGCGAAGAGCACGGCCAATTATTTCTTTCATCGCCCATCGAAACCCCAGAAGTAATTCAAGGTGAAATTGATGCTTCAGGACTTGGCGGAGCTAACCTGCACGCTTCGAGGTCTGGTATCGCCTGTCTAATTGCTGATGATGAGGAGGATGCTTGTGAAATGGCTGCGGAAATCCTCGGTTTTTTACCTGACCACAATGGAGCAACCGCGCCGTTTGTTGAAACAGCCGACCCACATGATCGACAAAACTCCGAACTTGAGGCACTAGTTCCTGATAACCCAAACCGGCCGTATGACATGGTCAAAGTGGTAGAGGAGATAGTTGACGACGGCCACTTCATGGAA
>DUJJ01000154.1:11783-11935 GCA_013329865.1 Candidatus Poseidoniaceae archaeon | reverse complement strand
ATGCCTCCAAGGTCGATTGAAGCACTTGAATCATTTTCTACCGCACTTAATGATAAAGTCCAAGTGGATAGCCTCATTTTAGCTCCCGTGCAAAATTTGACGAATCGAGATTCACTTGCTCAAATAGCTGATTTTTTACTGCCAACCGAGGG
>DUJJ01000154.1:9270-11395 GCA_013329865.1 Candidatus Poseidoniaceae archaeon | reverse complement strand
GGTCAATCAAATCCGAATTACACGTCGGGAAATTACTCTCAAGTAATTTTCCTGATGGCTTGGCAGGTGGTCACAAATCACTTGGTGGTGGACAAATACCGCTGGACATAATTGCTCAACGTGGTAATAATACAGAGCAGGAGCATATTGATTTAGTGATGGCTGAAATGAAAACTATGCTACACAGGATTTTTATCAATTGAGGTGATTTAATGTCAGACTCGATGGTTGTTGAAATAAATAATAATTTGCGTCTGCTGGGAACAGCCCACATTTCAACCAAGAGTGTAGAGGCAGTTAAACAGCAAATTGCTGAGTTTAATCCAGAAGTCGTCGCCGTTGAATTGTGTAAGTCTCGATATGATTCACTAGTAAGCGGTAGAAGATTGGATAAGGAGGGCTTACTCAAGGTAATCAAAGAGGGTAAAGCACCACTTGTATTGCTACAATCATTACTCGCGGCTGAGCAGCGAAAATTAGGTTTGGATGAAGGACAGCAACCAGGAGCAGAACTACTCGAGGCGGTAAGTATCGCACAATCACTAGGACTTCAAGTTGAATTAATCGACCGCGACATTCAGACAACTTTGCGTAGGGCTTGGAGAAAAATGAAGTTCCGCGAGAAGTTCAAAATAATTTTTTCAATGCTGGGTGATGATGAGGATGATTTGGACGTAGACTTAGATGAAATCTTGGAAAATCGCGATATACTATCTGATTTGATGAATGAACTAAAGGATTTTTCACCTGGTGCAGGAGAGGTATTAATTGATGAAAGAGATGCATATCTCGCTCAAAAGATACTTGCAATTGATAGCGATAAGCGAACTCTTGCGGTGGTCGGTGCTGGACACTTAAGCGGCATAGAGAATCATCTATCAATTAAGCAACCGGTTGATAATCTGGATGAGCTTGCTACCGTGCCAAAGCGCTCGGTGTTTTCCAAGAGTATTCCGTGGCTGATTCCATTATTCGTATTTGGTCTATTTGGATACTTCCTGTATGAGGGTAGCAGTGTTGATTTGGTAGAGTTATTCACGGTATGGACATTGGCAAATGCAGTATTAGCCGCACTCGGTTGTATTATTGCAAGAGGACATATTCTTGCCGTGTTAACCGCTGCGCTCGCATCACCGATTACATCACTAAATCCAACATTAGCTGCGGGTTGGTTTGCCGGCTATGTGCAACTAAAGGTGGCTGAGCCAACAGGTGAGGACCTACATCAGTTCCTAAAATTAGAGTCATTGGGAAGTTTTTGGTCGAACAAAGCAGGACGCGTATTACTTGTTACAGCATTGACCAATCTGGGCAGTATGATTGGTGCTTGGGTAGCCGCCGCAGGGTTACTTGGTGGAATTTAATCCGCTAGTGCTTGGTATACGTTGAACATATCATTGTGTTCATCGATGTCATGAACACGCAGAATATCAACGCCGTTCAAAGCGGCAAAAATCGATGAACCAAGAGTTCCCGCCAATCTTTGACTAACGTCAGATTTGCCGGTAAGTTGACCAATCACCGATTTGCGAGAGATTCCCCAGAGAAGCCCAAAACCTGATGCTTTAAATCGTCGAACGGCGCGCATCAAGGCTAGATTATGCTCATGATTCTTTCCGAACCCTATTCCCGGGTCGATTATTATCTTGTCTTTATTGTGGCCACGATCAATCAATTCCTGTGCCTTTGATTCCAAGTAATACGCAACATCTTCGATCACATCGGCATATTGTGGTTGGTCTTGCATAGTGCCAGGCTCTCCTTGCATGTGCATAATGCACACCAGACAGCCTTTATCCAGTACTAGATCTACCATCTTTTGGTCACGCAATCCTGATACATCATTGATCATTGTGGCACCATTTTCAATGGCTAGCCGGGCAACCTCATGATTTCTCGTATCGACAGATATTAGCACCTCTGGATACTTTTTGTGAATCTCCCTTATTACCGGTATTACCCTGTTGATTTCCCTTTCTATAGAAACCTCAGATGCGCCAGGACGCGTTGATTCGCCACCAATGTCTAGCCAAGTGGCACCTGAAACAATCATTGATTCTGCCTCATTAAGGGCATTATTAGCATTATATCTTGATCCGGGATAAAATGAGTCAGGGGTGATATT
>DUJJ01000154.1:1791-8879 GCA_013329865.1 Candidatus Poseidoniaceae archaeon | reverse complement strand
CAGAATCAGGTGTTAAGTTCCCACTCATTACTACCGCCAGTTCGATAGATTTGATAAGTTGTGACCTTCAAGGGCGGCTAATGTCGGGTGGTGATGTTATGGATTCAGACTCTAGTATTCATGAAGATTCACCAGATTCAGCTAATTCCACAATGGAGTATAGTGAGGAGTTGGCAGACAGGTTGATCAGTCGATTAAAGCCCGAAGATAATGCTTCAATACTGAAAATGATTGCTAATAAAGCCTATTTCAGTGGTGGGCTTGGGACCATAATTTTGGTATTTTGGTGGTTGACTGTTGATACAGGTAGTGATGATCTGTCGACCGGTGTATCAACATTCTTTAATCTAGATTTTTCTCAAGTGGCCTTGACGGTAATTGGTTTAGGCCTGATATCAGCACTGCTGCGTGACTTTAGCCGTGAACTTGGAAAACTAGCACCAGCCCTTATTTCTGGAGCGTTAATAATCCTATGTTGTCTGTATGTTCTTGAACCACTTGCCCTGGGGTTCTTCAGCGATGAGATCACTAATTCTGCCGGAGTTTGGAGAACCTCCCGTCTCGCCTTGCTGTGGCTGGGTATTACTTATTGTGCCCACTTACTGGTTGACGCGTCATTGCTAGCGTGGCTCAAGAAGTTTTGTGATTCCAAGGGGTTAAACATCGAGCCACTCAACGGCCGTGATGATTCTACTGGCAGTCTTGGATTTGACGATTAACAGGCTTAATCAGTGGTGTTGACATGAGTTTCCCTGATATTGAGGTGTTAAGACTTGGTCACCGTGTGGGTAGGGACCCAAGAATAACCACCCATCTAGCATTGGTCGCTAGGGCAATGGGCGCAAACAAATTCACCTTAGCCGGTGACCAAGATGAGAAATTGTTTGATAATATTGCCTCAGTGAATGAGCGGTTTGGCCACGGAATAGCCTGTCGATATGAACAAAGCCCGATGAAAATGCTTAGGCATATCGCTGCATCAAATGATGAGTCTAGACCTGTGATAATACATCTTACGATGTATGGTGAACCATTCAAAAAAACCATCCCTGATATACCAAAACAACGGCCAGCATTAGTGGTTGTTGGTGGTGCAAAAGTCCCAGCAGAATTATTCTCACTAAGCGATTACAACCTTGCCGTCGGTAATCAACCTCACTCAGAGGTTGCGGCTTTGGCGCTGTTTTTGGATTGTTGGACAGAGGGGGCAGGTTTTGAGCGGGAATATGCCAATCCTCAGTTAGTAATATCTCCCTCAAAATCTGGCAAGGATGTTAAAGAAGTATAGTAGTATCAATTGTAAACATATACTTACTTTAGTATTAAGCGATTATTTTCGTATGTGTATAACTCTGACTGAAAGATAATTTCTCAATTCAACCCATCCCAATTATTATTTGAGTCCTTCATCGACAACTGCTGATGTCGATACCCCTAGAGGCTGGCGGTAGTTTTTGCCCGGGCTCCCTAGACTACAGAAATTCGACATATCCTAGGTTTCGAGATGCTGCAGACGGTTTCCAACTTGACCATCAATTGAGCAATCAGGCCGAGGGTTCAGGAGTACTACTCACAGCAGATGGTGGAAGGTATGAGGGCAACTTATTCGGTGCTGAGGGTATTGGCGAGGGAGAATTAGTTTTCACTACCGGGATGATGGGTTATCAAGAATCGCTAACCGATCCTTCCTTCGCCGGTCAAGTATTGACATTTACCTATCCGTTGATAGGCAATTATGGTATTCACTTAAATCGCTCAGAATCATCCTCAGTGTGGCCTAGAGGCGTCGTGGTTAGACATGCGATGAAAGATCCTGACCATCGTGATTCAGTTGCAACAGTCAATGATTTTCTGCGGCTTCATAACATTCCCGGGATAGAAGCAATCGATACACGGGCCATAACCAAAAATGTGCGGGAATTGGGTACTGTATTGTGCGTATTTGGCCCGGTTGACAAGGAGGAGCATCTGAAACAAAGGCTCGCTGAACTAACCTCACCAGAACTTGATGACTTAGTCGATTTAGTATCAATAAAGGATGCAGTAGTTCTAAATCCTGAATCCAGAGATGAACTTGGGCGACGTAAACCTCGATTAGCAGCTCTTGATTGCGGGATTAAGTTCAATATTTTACGTAGTTTATGTCATCATTTTGAAGTTATTTGGTGTCCACCAGACATACCATTTGAAACGCTGGTCAACGATTTCGGGATAGACGCATTATTTTGTTCGAATGGGCCCGGTGACCCTGCACATCCTGGCAAAGCATCTGCTGCCAGATACACGCTAGCTATGGCAGTAAAATCTGGTTACCCCGTCATGGGTATATGTTTGGGACACCAGTTGATGGGCCTAGCGTCCGGTTTGAAAACCTACAAAATGCGGTATGGTCATCGTGGTGCAAATCAACCTGTGGTGGATTTAGTCACTGGCAAAGTACAGATAACCAGCCAAAATCATGGATTTGCAGTTGCCGACCCAGAAGCAGGTATGCTCGCAGCTCACCCTTCAGGCGCAACCTCGCCAGACACTGAGAATCTACATGGTGAGGAAGTCAAAGTTCGCTTTATCAACGCCAATGACCGGACTGTCGAGGGTCTAGACGTCACTGGAAAGCCATGCTTTACCGTTCAGTTCCACCCCGAGGCATGTCCCGGGCCTCATGATGCTGAAAGTCTGTTTAATCGATTCAGGCAAATAGTCGATGTTCATATGGAGGGACAATAGATGCCTAGGCGGAATGATTTGAAATCCATCATGGTGCTAGGCAGTGGCCCTATCAAAATAGGTCAGGCAGCAGAATTCGATTTCTCCGGCAGTCAGGCTGTTCGTGCTCTACGTGAGGATGGTTATGAGGTAATTCTGGTCAATTCTAATCCTGCTACCATCCAGAACGATCCTGAAATGGCAGACAAAGTGTATATTGAACCTTTATTGGCCTCATCGATAAAGCGTATCCTAGAAATCGAGCAACCATGCGCACTACTTGCAGGCATGGGCGGTCAAACTGCGCTAAACATTGCTAGCGAATTGGCTCATTCAGGTGTTCTAGATGAGCTTGGTGTGGAACTAATTGGCTCAGACCTTGATGCAATTGATAAGGCTGAGGATAGGGATTTATTCAACAAAGTCTGTGAATCCATCAATCTGCCAATCAGTGAGGCAATCGCCTGTAATTCAATGGATGAAGTCATCAGTGCTTCAGAAAAAATAGGTTCGTGGCCATTACTAATACGGCCCGCCTTTACGCTGGGCGGATTAGGCGGAGGTACTGCATGGAGCGTCGGCGAATTAGTTGAAATCGCAACTCTAGGATTGCGCAATTCTCGCATTAATCAGGTTCTCATCGAGGAATCTATACTTGGCTGGCAGGAATTAGAATATGAGGTAATGAGGGACGAATCAGACAACGCAATCATCGTCTGTACAATGGAGAACATCGATCCCATGGGCGTACACACGGGTGAATCAACTGTTGTGGCACCACTACAATCCTTCTCTGACCAAGACCACCAAGTATTGCGTGACCAAGCATTAGCCTTGATAAGGGCGCTAAACATTAAGGGAGGTTGTAATGTACAATTTGCCTTCAATCAGTTCACTGGGGAAATTAGGGTCATCGAGGTTAATCCCCGTGTATCCCGTTCATCGGCACTGGCCAGTAAAGCAACTGGTTACCCGATAGCACGAATTGCAGCAAAAATTGCGGTCGGCTACACGCTAGATGAACTGCCTAACCCAATTACTGGAGACGGAACTACGGCAGCCTTTGAACCAACACTGGATTACTGTGTTGTCAAGATTCCTCGATGGCCGTTCGATAAATTTAGAACCGCAGATAGAACGTTGGGGACTTCTATGAAATCAACCGGTGAAGTAATGGCAATAGGCAGAAACTTCGAGGAAGCGTTTCTAAAAGCATGGGCATCTCTCGAGCAGGGATGTCCACATCCTCGTCCGCTAACTAGAGCCGATGAGTCAGAAGGCGAGACAATGGCAGAGCGAGCCAATGAATTACTTCCTGACGAAGTGCTGGTTGATTGGTGTAGCATTGCAACAGACCGTCGGATGGGAGCACTTATCGAAGCCTTTAGGCGCGGTTGGAGCGTTGAAAAAGTTCATGAAATAACTCGAATAACAAGGTGGTTCCTCTATCGATTTGAAAAGATAGCACAACTTGAGCAAGAGATGATTAATTTATCATGTAATCCGACTGAGATCGATATCGAGACACTGCGCCAGTGGAAATCGCATGGTTTTGCTGATTCACATATCGCTGATGCACTAAATTCATTCCCAGCCAGCGGCTACAAGTCATTGCCTCGTGGGCGCGATGAAGATTCCGTAATGCGTCGCAGGCACTCACTTGCTCTACATCCTAACTATCGAATGGTCGATTCTTGTGCGGCCGAATTTGCGGCAAAGACACCATACTACTACTCGACTTATGAACCAAATTCAAGTGATGGAATCGATTACATTCCTGATTTAGCGGAGCGCACAAAAGAGCGCTTAGTAGCAATTGGTAGCGGGCCAATCAGAATCGGTCAAGGGATTGAATTTGATTACGGCTGTGTCCATGCGGTCATGGCCATTAGAGAAGCTGGTAAAGATGCAATTTTAATCAACAACAATCCTGAAACTGTATCTACCGATTTTGACACCTCCGACCGTCTTTATTTCGAACCTTTGACCTTAGAATACGTTACTGAGGTGTTACTACGGGAGCAGGCCCACTCTATACTACTACAGTTCGGGGGTCAAACTGCAATTAATCTGTCTCAACCGTTGGACAAAAGACTTCCTGAATTGAAAAAATTGGGACTTGATTTGAAAATTGCCGGCACATCCTGCGACGCAATTGACGAGGCAAGCGATCGAGAACGATTTGAAAGGTTTGCCAAACGCGCTGGTCTTACTATGCCCAGAGGAGCCACTGGAATCACGGCTGATGATGTTCGCAAAGCGGTTGACAAAATCGGTTATCCAGTGTTAATACGTCCGTCATATGTCCTTGGCGGTCGGGGAATGGAGATATTATCCAATGATGCGCAATTGGAAGCGTATCTCACTGAAGCCTATCTTGCGCCCGACAAACCACTGCTGGTTGATGAATACCTTGGTCACGCTACCGAGATAGATGTTGATGCGGCATCCGATGGTAAAGATGTGTTAATTGGAGCAGTCATGGAACACTTAGAGGAGGCAGGGATACATTCAGGGGACTCTACCTGCTTCATCCCTGCACAAAATATCTCAGACGAGATGCTGGAACTTATTGAGGAGCAAACCAAGACTATTGGTCTGGGCTTGAACATAATAGGTTGCTTCAACATCCAATTTGCGATTCAGGGAGAGCAATTGTATGTCCTCGAAGTTAACCCTAGGTCATCTAGAACAGTACCGTTTGTGGCTAAGTCATCAGGACTTCCATTGGCAAGAATTGCCGCAAACATCACTATCGGGATTCCGCTCGCTAAACAAACAATACCACTAAGAACATCTGGTAATGTTTGTGTTAAGGCCCCGGTTTTTCCGTTCATCAAACTACGTGGATTAGATCCTGCACCCGGGCCTGAGATGAAATCAACTGGCGAGGTATTTGGTTCCCACCAAGATGCAGATGTAGCGTATCTAAAAGCGAGGCTTGCAACAGAAGTGCCAGTCGCAAAATCAGGTGGAGTGTATCTGACTGTTCGGGATAATGATAAAACAAAATTAGTACCAATAGCGCGCCAACTGCAGGAACTTGGATTTACATTATACGCGACTCCAGGAACCGCTGACCTACTAAGATTACACGATGTTACAGTCGAGATTGCTTACCGAATAACAGAAAAGATGCACCCAGATGCACTTGATTTAATGCGACAGGGTAAGATATCGTTTATCGTCAACATTCCAACTATCTCCGGAGGTGCAGTACGCGATGGTAACATGATGCGGAGGCTAGCAGTTGAACTCAACATTCCGTTTGTCACAACCATTCGCGGGGCAAAAATGGAAGTCGCAGCAATCGCAGCAATGATGAAGGGAGAAATGGAACCCGTTAGACTGCGAGTAAATTACTAAATTCAGCACTCATCGAATGCCTCGATGATGTATTTGGTTAAAGGACTGGTCCAAGCTAAATCACTTATTCCATCCTCACCGTCAGCAGCGTATATCCTAACAACATCCCGAACCCTGACATTTCCCTCCGATGAACGTGCTAGAATTGTTGCAGCCTTGATCACCTTACCAGTTCCGTGAGGATCATATACTGTATCAAGTGCTTCTTTGAGGAACCAGTCAACTTTCCCGCCTTCTTCACCATCATACGTTTTCTTAATTTTTTTCGCACCAAACATACCGCCACCTGATTTGGCTTTGGGCTTGACTTTCTTGGTTTGCTTTTTTGCTGGCGCATCGGTAGATTTCTTCGTTGACTTCTTCTTAGATGTTGTCTTCTTTGCCGCATCTGGTATCGTTTTGTCACCAAGTTCAGCGGTCAATTCTTCTCGTATCTCCTGCTCCAATTCTTTCCGTATTTCTTTGGTTAACTTTTTGCGTAGTTTTTCCTCAATTTTTGCAGTGTCAGTTTTGTCTAATTTTGTAAACGCATCGTCGCGCTCATCTTGAAGTGCCTGCATCACATTGATGTAGTGAGATGCCACTTGAATTAACGCGGTTTCCATCGATGCTTCTAACTGCATCGACACAACTTCGCTTGAGGAATCACGCCATTTTCTCCATTGGAGCATGGTATTTGCATGAATATCTGAACCACACTTTGGGCAAAAGCTCCGCTTAGGAGGTTTGAGGACCGGGATTGCTCTCATAGCATCGGGGTCGATACCTTCGTGTTCTCCGCTTGCAACATCGTGAATATGAGTAGACGCTTCCATACCAGTGTCCATTGCAGTTCTAAATAACCCCTCATTCAAATTGAGTTTGCCATCCTGAATCAAGTCCCATGCATTGGTGCCTCTGACCACCGCACGAACTGCGGCATTCGCAGCTGGTGAATTGCCCCAATCTATCGCAATACTTGGTTTCATAGCGGTAATCTCTACTTCTCCGTTGGCAAACGCGCCTGATATGTCAAC
>DUJJ01000154.1:0-1404 GCA_013329865.1 Candidatus Poseidoniaceae archaeon | reverse complement strand
ATTTTAGCAATCATGTCGAATTTTTCCGCCATTGAAAGGTCGTCTCTCAAGCGGATGACTTCTCGTAATTGATTTAGGTCGTGCCCGGTAGATGTTATTGGCCCTTGAACATCCATATCATGTCCGCATGACAAGCAAAATTTAGCCGCTGGTTCAACATCTGCTTCGCAGGTTGGACAGTAGACACCCGCCATGTTGTATGATGGATACCCCTATCATTTGAATAGTGCGGAAAGTAACCCCGATTTATTCTGTATTGTCGCATTAAATAATCGAATCTAGACAGCGGCTAAACTGCTCAATGACTTCTTGTTTACCCAGTTCTGCCATAATTGGTGCCAATTTTGGTCCTTTTTTACTCCCCATCAAACATGTGTAGGCAACAGTGTAGGCAATCCTCGGTGACTTATCGATGGATTTTGCAGAATCTACTATACAGGCGGCAATTGAATCAGCGTCCCAGTCACAGTTTTGTAGCATCTTGGTAAGGTTAGTTAACACCAATTTGTCGTCATTCGACAATTCACCTAGAAGGTCATGTGGTGGCTGGTCGATTACCCTTATGCGCATTTCTGCTGGGAAATGGGGCGAACTAATCCAAGTTCGCATTTTTTTCAACCGGTCAATGAGTATATCAGAGGGAGGATTGGTCTCATCTAACGCTAAACTTTGCCAGACTTGCTCATCACTGGTTTTCGTTTGAGCTAGCAAGGCCAAATGGCGGAATGATACATTTGAGGAGTCTGCAATCGAGTTATGTTCGATTGATGATAACCTTACTGCACCCATTAAATCCTCCAGTTGAACCTTTCTTCGCCGTGATATCGATTCATCATCGAGTTCGTCAGTAAGGTTTCTAGCACAACTTCGCTCATACTCGTCCGCAAGGTTGACTAAACTCATGCCTGCATCAAACTCAATTGCCTTGTTAGGTTTTGACCCGGCAATCAGAAATCGGAGGATTTCCGGTGGCACTAAATCTAGTGCTTCCATTGGCCCGATCGTATTACCGGTTGATGACGACATTGCGCCCTTTCCTTTCAGACTTATCCATTCGTAGACTAGCGGTTGGGGTGCATCATACCCAAATAACTGACAGATTTCTTTGCCGGTATCATAAGAGCCCCCAGAGGCACCGTGATCTTTGCCAAACGCCTCACATGTTACTCCAATCCATGCCCATTTCGCAGGCCAGTCAATTCTCCAAGGTAGTTTTCCTTGTCCATATGTGATATCAGATGAACCATTATTACCATTAGCATCAGTATAGTGAACTAACGGATATTCATACCCAGTTACGGTAACTCCAAACAGGCATCCATTGGCATCTAGTGGGCTATATGGAAACCAATTTGTGGGTAGTTCTCGACCCGAGACGCGTTCGATAATCTCACGAATTTTATC
>DUJJ01000122.1:1899-2876 GCA_013329865.1 Candidatus Poseidoniaceae archaeon | reverse complement strand
TACGACTCAAAGAACTCAACCATAAGAATCAAGCAGGGACAAATAATCAAATCTTGTCTCGTGTGCAAAAATGTAAGACGATTAGGCGGCGGCCCAAAGCACCATAGGCGGTGATAATATGAAGGAGTTACCAAAACACATCCAACGCATGGCATTGTCGAGAGACTTAAAGCCAACAATCAGAGTTGGCAAGTCCGGGCTTAGTGATAATCTGATGACTGAAATTAGTGAGCAATTAGCCAGCAAGGATATCGTGAAAGTGAAAATAAACCGAGGATTATTTGACAAAAGCGATATTGCAGAGCTATGGAACCACATTGCTCGAACAACAAATTCCACAATTGTCTCAGTCAGAGGAAATGTTGGCGTATTATGGAAAGGTTAGCATTTTCATACACAATGCTCAAAGATTCGATGCAGGTGGGCTGGTTTGAGGGATGAGTTATGTTCAATTTAGTCGACAAGAGAAGCCGCTCTAAAAGAATCGCATTTACACTACTGTTGATAGTCGGCTGTCTATCGGTAATCGGGCATACTACTGCCGCCGGTTCAGGCGGAACCGATGTCCACATAGAACTGTCAATCAAAGATGGCATGGAGAATACTGCTATTGGTGTTGGTTTAGCGATTTTAATCGGTGTGTATGTATTGATTATTTTTGAAACAGTGCACCGAACTTTGGCTGCTGCCTTGGGTGGTTTAATCGCAGTTATCGCGCTTAATTACTTCACCAACGAACCGGCTCTTAGCCTCAAAGCAGTAACCACCATGATTGACTGGGAGACAATAGGGCTTTTGCTCGGTATGATGGTAATGGTCGGGGTGATATCGCACACAGGGGTATTCGAATGGTTCGCTGTTGAAGCATACAAAAGAAGTGAAGGTTCAATTTGGTCACTGGTGGTAATTTTGTGTATTGTTACAGCAGTTCTTTCCGCATTCCTCGATAACGTTACAACAATCTTGCTGTTGACTCC
>DUJJ01000122.1:0-1509 GCA_013329865.1 Candidatus Poseidoniaceae archaeon | reverse complement strand
GAGGTCCTATTCTCGAACATTGGCGGTGCTGCAACCATGATTGGAGATCCACCTAACATAATGATAGGGTCTGGTCTATCTCCAGATGCAATAGAGCGCGCTGAGGGCGGAAAATACGCTGAACTTGCCGCAGATGGAGTTAATTTTAATGATTTCATTATCGAAATGGCTCCGGGAATCCTAATGACCGTAGTTCCAGCATTTATGCTGCTAAAGTGGATGTTTCGTGATGAATTTTCTGGCAAGAGAATTCGTGATGTCGCCGAACTTGAGTCAAAATATGGGATAAAAGATTACAAGATGCTTACCACCAGTGGCTTCATACTTGGATTGGTAATTCTTGGTTTCTTTCTACATCCAATAACTCATATGCCAGTTTCTTGGATTGCATTGGGTGGTGCCGTTCTAATGTTATTGGTCACCAACCGACACGAGTTAGATGAACCACTGGAAGAAGTCGAATGGACGACGCTACTATTCTTTGCTGGTCTGTTTGTGCTTGTCCATTCCCTTCAGTATATGGGCGTAATAAACTTCATCGGCGAGTATGTTGAACAAGCTATTGTTTGGTTCCCCCAGGGTGAGGACGGAATTATTCGCCTAACAGCAGCAATGCTAATTCTGCTATGGGTCTCTGCTGTTGCATCTGCTTTCATTGACAACATCCCTTACACCGCAACAATGATTCCAATTGTCCTACAAATCTCTCAGGGTGCCAATGTTGACCTCGGACCGCTAATTTGGGCCCTCGCATTTGGCGCATGTCTAGGAGGTAACGGAACCCTGATTGGGGCATCGGCTAACGTGGTCATGGCTGGCATGTCAGAAGAGGCAGGATACCCAGTTTCGTTCAACGAATTTTTCAAGGCTGGTTTCCCTATGATGATATTGACCACTGCAATCGTGTCACTATACATGGTTTTGGTTTATGCAGTCGGTGGCGGAGGCGCCATGTGGAAAATTGCCTTATTAGCCATTACCATGGTTGGCATAGTTTACCAAGTATATCGAGGTAGGTCCAAGGGTAAGAACCTAGCAGAATCTTTGGTCGACCACGACCTCGAGCAACTAAAGGAATTAGCCGGCGAAAAACTAAGCGAAGTCAAGAGCGCTGTAATTGGCTCAACTGAGTCTGAATAGACGCATTTACTTTCAATTTAGCGTACACTTGAAAGGCAATGTGTTGTTAGTGACACTAGGTCGGGTTATGTTCGAGTGTGGCATATGTGGTTTGCTATCGCTTAATGCGATCTCCTGCCCGGCATGTGGCAGTCAAAATCTGAAAGACCTATCTTCATCAGAGGCTGAGTCTAGTGACCTCCCCAATGAGATTCCTGGACTCGATGATGCGGTTGAGTCATGGCGCGAAATTGAAGGTGACGATGACCAAGCAACTAACAGTATCACAAAGCAAGTGCAAAGTGATGCTGGTGCCCTGCCATTTGGTTATTCTGGAGAATCTAATCTGCAAGTCTCACGGCTGCCATTTGGTATCGGTAGTCAGGCTGA
>DUJJ01000196.1 GCA_013329865.1 Candidatus Poseidoniaceae archaeon | reverse complement strand
TTAATCACGTTACTCGACGGGAAAATGGAATAGCAGTACTCATATCCATCTGGCATACCGTCTCCGTCTGAATCCCAATCTGAGGGTCCATTGAGTAGTCCGTCACCATCATCGTCAAGATAAAACCAAGAAGTATTCTGATTCATGAAAGGTGCATCAAACGGGAATGTTTGAGTATTATCATCCCTGATAGGATCATTGCAATTACGGAACACGGGTTGATTGTTACGATCGATACCTTGAGTAATGCCAACTGCTCGATAGAGTTGTAGTTGTTCCCTTGCGATTTCTTCCGCATCCGACAGCAAATCGCCGTCAGAATCTTGAGAAGTTGGGTCAGTGGCAAATATTTCTTCTTGGAAATTAGCTAATCCGTCGTCGTCGAAGTCTAGCACATTATCACAAGAGTGTTGACCAAAACCGTTGCCTAATTCTTCCCATGAAGGAGTTTCCTCGTCTAGGTTGTATAATTCTCTGAGATTATTTTTCACATCTGAGGTAAGCAATACACAATCCCAATTCCCGTTTAGTGGGTCAAACAGCGTAAATGTTCCACCGGGTATTTCGATTTCTATCATATACGTTGATTCCCATTTGTCGTTGAGACCATCGTTGTCGGTATCAGATCTTTGAGGATCGGTTTCTAGTTCTTGTTCTTGCTGATTGGTTAAACCGTCATTGTCTGGGTCACCGTTAGGTCCCTGATTTGGGTCCGGCCAAGAGTCTGTCTCATTCTCTTGTTCAGCCTCTTCAACATCAGCCTCGCCCGGGTCTTGTTCCAACGGGTCTGATTCTCCATCGTCAAGTGGATTGAGGCCGTGTTCAACCTCCCAACCGTCGGACATCCCGTCACCGTCGGTATCTTCATTCAATGGATCCGTTCCATATTGGGTCTCTTCTAACACATCAGATAATCCGTCATCATCCGTATCCTCTCCCTTATTGGTGGCAATACCATCACCAGCAATATCTTCTTCAACGGCACTGTCAAAATTACCTAAACCTTCACTGGTCTGCAAGACACCCGAAACACCAACAAATATCGAACCAAAAATTAGTGTTGAAACAATTGCAACGTAAGCCATTTGATTAGGATTGAGAGACATAGTTATCACGCGCAGCGTTTCGCCTACAATGCTCTCGCCATCTATCGGTTATAGAGGTTAACCATCAATGCTCCATCGATAAAATTCAATTGTAGGATAGCAATGACTCAAACCTAACCTTGAACTCGGTGCTCGTTAAATCAACCGAACAGATAGATTGCTTGCCATTGGCTCGTTCCCACAAACCCGCCAGTTTACCAATTGTGAGAATGGCAGTTTGATTGATTTCGACTGAAAATTCATCCACATTTCCCGATGAATTCACATGTTTTATTGACCCCAACCCAGTTGGCTTTAGGTGAGAGTCGATTATTTTGCTCCAGTTGTTCGTCTCACTAATAAAAACGTAAATATCGCTGGTCATGAATAACTGCTTCAAGGACTGTAGTATACATACTGTTGACGTAACATACCTGTTATCTATTCCATTCAGTCGCCAATACTGACCTAGTGATTTATTGTATGTATCAGTATAACCACCAGCGTTGTAAATGATTCTGTTGATCAAGTCACATGGTAGAACATAGGATATCTTGCCATCTATGCCCCAACCAATTGACCGTCTCTCAATTTCTCGCGCGTAAACTGAGTCATTGTGTTGTTCAGTTGTAGCCCATGGCATATTGGGCAATGGTGGCGGTTTGGTAAGCGATGTTTCTAGATCACTAACGTCGCATATAATCAAATTATCTTGCAATTGTCGCCATTGAATTTTCGTTCGCTTCCCAAAGTATTGTTCAAGTATCGACAAATAAAACCCAGAAATTACCGCTGGAAAAACCTCAGTGGTAATTGAATTCTGCTTGATATTAAAATCACCCCAACCATAAACTTCCCACAGGCTTTGTAAATATTTTAACCGGTTTCTCTTAGCAAAAAATCCAAAATTTTTTCCATCAACTGATTCGAGGATGAGTTCCAGTGAATCAGCCGCCGAATTATGAAATACCCTACCCATTGGCAAACCTATGTTTGCCTCAAATAAAGCCACAAAATTTGCTAATTCACGGTCCTGAGACAAATACCACATATTTCCCTCAGCATCAACTAATTTGCTGCTTCCGCCAAGAGAGAAATGCTGGTTAAAACGAGCCGACAATTCCGCATCAGAGGTTTGGTTATGGTCCTCAACTATTGGCATGAAAACACATCAAAGGACATAGCCTGATTGCTCTTCTTCATTGAAACAGTATCTGATGGTTTGGAAATTAGATTTTAATTCAATGACCTCCATTTTTACCGCGCTTGGGTCTTTTTCTTCGAGGATGACTTTGGCAAACAGTCTGGCTACTTCGGCCATTTCATTAACGCCCATACCAACTCGGGTCAGTTCTTGGACACCTAAACGCAAGCCTGAGGGCGTCATCGCTTTGGTATCTCCAGGTAACATGTTCATGTTGGTAACGATCCCTGCATCTTCCAACAATTGTGCCGCTCTGGCTCCGGCACCAGAGTCTATTTCTCCGTGTCTGGTGAGGACTTGATGAGAGGCGGTGTAATTTCTTCCTTCAGCCAAAACATCGAACCCTTCCGCAGCCAAACATTGTCCTAGAGCTTGCGCATTCCGGACAATATCTCTGGCGTAGGTTTCGCCGTATTCCTCGAACTCTGCTAATGCAATCACTTTACCAGCAACGTGATGGAGGTGGTATGATGAACATGTTCCTGGGAATATCGCATTATTCAACTTCCTGTGCATGGAGTCGTCTTGACTCGATGAAAGGAGAAAACCGCCTTGAGGACCTGGAAAAGTTTTGTGTGATGACCCGGTCATGATATCAGCTCCCTCTCTCAAGGGGTCTTGGAATTGTCCACCAGCAATCAAACCTAGAACGTGGGCACCGTCATACATGACCTTTGCACCGACCTCATGCGCTGCAGCAGCAATCTCTTTCAATGGGGTTGGAAATAAGAAAACTGACTGGCCAATTAGGCAAACTTTAGGATTAAGCTCCCTAATTAATTTACACGCCCCGTCAACATCTGGCTCCATTCGATCAATATCCCAAGGGTATGTCGATAAGTCTAGATCCCGTAATCCAACAGCGCCCATCCTTGCATGCGATATATGGCCGCCATCAGCGGTAGAAACAGCAGTTATCTTGTCCCCTGGCTTAGCTAGTGCCTTTAGAGCAGCAATGTTTGACACGGTCCCAGATATTGACTGGATATTGGCAAAATTAGCGTTAAACACTTTCTTTGCTAAATCGATTCCGATGCTCTCGATGGTATCAAAGTCGTCACAGCCTTGATAATATCGCTTACCAGGCAAGCCTTCTGCATACCTACCGTGTAGGTCACTGCAGACAACTTTTTGCACCATAGGTGAGATGATATTCTCTGAGGCAATCATTCCAAGTCCGTTTCGATATAAATTACCACTTGCTTTAGTCGCTTCGATAACTGCGTTTGCCTTTGATAGGTTAATTTCGCTAGGAGACCAGGCTCCCGGTATTTCCGCCATACTTCACGGAATACAAATCAGTCTTTGAACAAATTGCCTATATTATTGTCATTTACGTCGACTTGGTTGTTTCCTTCGGGTGCTTCTTACTGATGAAGTCGGCTGAAACTTCGGCTTAGTTGAGTTTCTTTCAGAAATCCTTGTGTTAGTTGGAATACCACGCTTTCCTAAATCAAGAGTGTGTACTGGTCTTGACCTGCTGGGTATTTGTCCTGTTGGCCGTGCACCTATTCCTTGCTTCCTTTCAGTGTAGCTGACACGCCCACGATAGGCAACTTTGCCAACTAATCGTTCCAGCGCAGGTATTTCTGCACCCTCTTCCTTAGGCCGTTTTAGCCACCAACCTTCTCCAAGTGGTTTTAATCGTGGTGGACGAGATTTTTGCATTTTGCTATTGCGACGCTTGAGCCGAGATTTTACCGCTTTATCAGAGTCTTTCGGAAGGTGCTCCGTCATCCATCCCGGCAAGCCTATGTCTAGTATCACTCCGTTGACTGAAATCAGAATACCAGATAGTAAAATATGAGTGCCGACAGGAATATTAGTTTTATCTGGAGCAACTTTGTATCGCTTCATCCTTTTCGCATACGCAACCATTGCTTTTTGATCACGGTGGCGGATTAATTTCCGTTGCTGGCGCAATACCCGTCGGCTTGTTGAATGTGACAGTAGCAACAAAGCAACAGCAACCAATCCCTCCATCTCACCATATTCTGTGTAGACATAGATACCAGAAAGCAGGATTATTGGTATGAGTATGAAAAAGTTGAAGATTATTGAAAGTCGGCCGCTCTGATACTTTGGTGTCATTTGTTTGCGCGTTGCCTCGTGTGCCGCAATCAGTAAGTTAGCATTGATTGCCTCATCCATTCCGCCTTTGACGCCTAAAGCAGCAACAGAATTACACGGTGCTTGGTTAATCCATTTGTTCATTGCCTTACCTTCACCGCTAACTAATGCAACCTCAAATTCCTCCCCGTCAACTGGTACACCCAAGATGGCGGATAGAGCCAAAACTCTGGGATCGTTTTTATCGCTTTTAATTAACTCCTCGAGTATTGATTTAGCGCTATGCCAATCACCTGTATCGATCAAACACAAGGCGGCGGCTATCCTAGGCCTCACCCCAGTAGGATCAACTCTTACCATTTTCAAAGCCAATTCTAGGGCATCATCATGCATCCTTTGCGCTCTCATTAAGGATATCATCGATAATTGAGCAACCCTCGACAAACGGTCTTTGGAAAGGAAGTCCGTGCTAGGCTTTGGGTTCCAGCCTCGAATCATCTGTAGTTGATGCTGCAAATTATTGATGCAACTATTATTCTCCCAATCCCAAAAATCGTCATCACTAACATTACCGGTGAATGGGTCTAACCATTCACAGACAAATGCTAGCAATTCAGGTTCATCATATCCTTCAGGTTGTTCCAAACCCATTAGGGCGTCTCGAGCTGCATCGAGTCTTCTAGAGGCTATATGGCCGGTGGCAATAATCATCCTTGCCACATCATCATCACCACCTGCTTGTGCCAGCACTTTCCTCGCTTCCTCTATTGCTGATGGCCATAGTCCACGAATAGCTAGTTCCCACATCCGGGCTCGGGCCTTTTCATAGCGGATAACAGATGGGTCACCATCGATTGAGCGACGCTGAAACCTGATTAGAGTGTCGAGGTCCTCAACGAGTGCTGCTTCATCAACCAAAGTTCTCATCCAGTCCCCACCAGCCAGTCTCACCGCACCTTCACGTCTTTCATCTGGGTTCAAATCAAATCTCAAACCCCTCAAAGGGGCAAACCGAATAATTGACACCAACCAGGTTAACAAGAATATCAACTGTCCAACTGCAATAAACATCCACGTAGCTAAGAGACGCATTCCCTCATCAAAACCGTAATCTGTCTCGAGTGTTTGAGTAAACGGCATCAAGTCACCGAATTCCTTGTAGCAGACCAATAGCAAGAGTAGAACTGTGTAACCTGAGAAACCAGCAAAAGCAAATTTCAACTGTCTTGTTTGCGCTTCAACCTCGGTCCTAATGTCGCGTGGACTGTCAATGATAACTCCGAACACACCGCCAAAACTCTGACCCCCTAACATCAAGTTACGCGTCAACTCAAAAATAAATGCTAAACCTACGATGGCGATATTTAACGAAAGATAAAGTGAGAGAAACTGAGGTAAACTCTTAACAAATTCCCAGTGAAACAAAATCTCTGAAATCAAGTCGATACGAACATAGATTGAATGACCTATGATTCCCCCGTAATTCAATACCTCTGAATAATTGTCAGGAGAAACAATCAGAACATAAATTACTGTCACGATTCCATTAAGTGCGGTAATTGGCATCGTCAATAAGAAAATGACTAACAATAGAGAGAAGAGGCGATTGAAGAACTTTGGTTTATCGGGGTCAATCGGATTACGGCGACCATTTGATGTCCGCCACTTACCGATTAACAACATATTCCAAGATGCTCCCATTATTCTACCATACGCAAAAATTGTCGGGGACATGAAAACCAGCATTGCGAGTGCCAGCCAAAACGGTTCAATTACGCCGTTGTCGGACGCTTGGAAACCATACATTAACGATGCAACAGTTATGCCTGTAAGAATAAATAATGTTAGCGTTCTCCGGAAAAATCCCATGACGGCGTTGGTCGTGGAAGGCTTTTGGTTTCTTGCCAATTGAGCATTCATTGTCTCCCAAGGGGATATAAGAATTGGAATTCCAACTAACAGCCCAATAATATATAGGGTCGGTACGTAAAAGAAGTCTGGCTCAAATAAAAATTCTCCAATGAGTATCAATACACCTGTCATACCCATCATATACAGCCCTAGACCATACCCTACTGACCCTTCTGATAGTAGGTCTCTGGCGTCATCTAAATCTCTGGTAACGCGGTGTACTTCGTATAAATCATCGTCGATTTCGAAGGCCACTTGCAGGTTAGCGAGCTGGATTGGAATGAAGAATTTCCACATCAGACCTGCAACCACCAATGCGCAACCTAGTGGATACAAGTAGGCTATATCAAATGATTCGGATTGATTGCCATCTGCTTTGACAAAATCAACGAAAGCGATGATTGT
>DUJJ01000052.1 GCA_013329865.1 Candidatus Poseidoniaceae archaeon | reverse complement strand
CCAACTGGAAGAATCCATCCCGAACTACGACCGTGTTAACCGATTGATGACCTTCGGCCAAGACGCAATTTGGCGCAAAAATGTTCGCAATCACGCTAAACCTGGAATGAGTGTTTTGGAGGTTGGTTGCGGCCCCGGATCATTTGCTGAAGACATAGAAAAGGTAAATTTGACATGCCTAGATCCCTCTGAAGAAATGCTAAAGGTCGCTAGAGTGAGAGTCAATAAAGCGCGTGAAACACGAGGTGAGGGTCCAGCAGATTATGTCCTAGCAATTGCTGAATCAATTCCGTTACCAGACAATACTTTTGATAGGGTATTTTGCCTCTTTTCATTCCGTGATTTTCAAGACAAGAAAAAAGGCTTAGAAGAAATACTGCGAGTTCTCAAACCTGGTGGCCAATTAGTGATATGTGACGCCGGAAAAGCCAATTGGTTACACGGCCTTGCTGGCCGAATATGGATGTCAACAGTGGTTCAATGGATGGCGCGCTATGTTACCAAAAAGAAGGACCATCCTTGGAAGGGATTGGCCAAAACCTATTCACATTACGGGACTAATGGTTACTATCGAAAACTCATGCGCGAAGTCGGCTTTGAAAATGTGCAAGGCAGGTTACTAATGCCACTTGGTATGGCGAGTAGATTTAGAGGACACAAACCAGATAACTGACCCCAAATTTCGATTTTAGTGAAAATTGTATCCTGTAGTAAATCATTACACTCATAAACCCCCTATAGTTGGACAAATCAACAGGTGATGACTTTGACAATGGCGGATGTCTTGCGAAAAATCAAACAAACCGAAAGAGAGGCTGCAAGACAGTTGTCTCAGGCCAAAGAAGAGGCAGCAAAAATAGTGTCAGATGCTCGTAAAAATTCTGCTGAGTTGGTATCCAAGGCATCTGATGATTCAGTTTCAAACACCCAGGCAACCCTTGATGCAGCACGTGAAGAAGCATCCAAAGCCGCTGACAAAGTGCACAAAGAAGGCGCAAAATCAGTTGATGCGGTAACTACTACAGCAACCAAGAATATTTCCAAAGCCGTTGATCAGATTCTAAAAACGATGTCTTCTTTGTAGGTGATTGCCGTGTTTGAAACTGCTGAAATGTCCCGATTAACAGTGGCATCTCCAGTTGAAAAAATGGAAGAAGTATTGAGAATTTGTGCAGACCTCGGTTGCGTTCACATCGAAGAATACGGGAACTTTGAAGATGGCATCAGAGTTGGGAAATCAATATCTTCAGAATCATCTTCAAAGGTAAGTCAACTATTAACCAAAGCAAGAGCCTTGCAGGCGGAAATTGGTGCAGTTAACGCAGACGGTCCAAAATCAGTCGCCGAGGTCCAAAAGCTGGTTGACAGTTTGTCTGAACATATCGACAATGCTCTTGACAACATCGATAATATTAGAGACGCAGAGTCAGAAATTAGTCAATTGGAAGAGCGAATAAAAGCCCTTGGCAGAGTTGCCCCTCTCGGTATCCCACTGGATTTGATGGCGGGCTTTGATGGTGTCGAGTTATTTATTGCTGAGACCTCAAAGGCGTCGAAAGCACATGCTGAATTCGTTGATATCCTGTCTGATATTGAACTGCAAGCGGCTAAAGGTGTTGTTGCAGTTGCCTGTAGGCCAGCCGATAGTGCGGCAGTTCAAATCGGCCTTAGTGCGCTCGGTGCAAAACCTATACAGATTCCTGCTGGTGAAGGCTCAGCCGACAAAATGATTGCTGATGCCAAATCAAACATTCAAACTCTTCAGACCAACATAGATTCTGCCAACAAGGCGGTGAACAAGTGGACAAGCGATAATGGACGAGACCTAGTGATTCTACTAGAGCACTTGGAAAGGGAAGAGTCAATCTATACTGCTCCAACACTGTTGGCAGTCAGCAATCAGGCATTTGTTCTCGATGGCTGGGTTCCATCTGGAGAAAAATCCAAAGTCGAATCGGCATTATCCTCTGCCGCCTCACATGTGACAATCGAGCAATATGTTGACGACCATCATCACGGCGATGACGATCATGATAATCCTACGCACAGCAAAGAGGTTCCAAAAGAATTGGCAATGCTATCAGATTATTTGGACAGCAAGGGCCTCTCGGTATTTGACTTCTTCAAGAATATGGACCTCGACGATTCAGGAGAGCTAGAATTCCCTGAAATCGAAGCTGCCATGCAGAAGGCAGACATTCCAGACATGCCACCTCTTAATATGGCTAGATTCCTCGCCGCGATCGATATCAATAGGGATGGCAAAATTAACCTCCCTGAATTAGATTTGGCAATAGGTGCAATTAGAAACGGCACATACCACGCTGAGGAGCATCACGACGATGCTCAACCTCCGATAAAATTCGAGAATGGAGAATTCTCCGAACCGTTCGAACTTCTGGTTGATTTAGTTGGACGACCCAAGTATGGCACATTTGACCCAACACTGTTGATGACCTTCACCTTCCCAATATTTTACGGCATGATTCTCGGCGATTGGGGCTATGGGTTGGTGCTGTGTGCAATAGCAGCATACTTTGGCACAAAACCGTTTGCGGCAGATCCATTGGCACAAAACGGCTTGACTATCCTACGATGGATGGGAATATGGTGCATAATTTGGGGACTTATCTTTGCTGAAGGATTTGGTTTTGTTTGGGATGATACAGGACAGATGGGCAATTCCTCGCCATTTGACTTCATTTATGATTGGACATACTATAACATTCACGTTCCGGGTGCACTAGCCGACCTCCTTGCGATGGGGGGACTACATGTGCCGTTCCACCGAGCATCTCCGGGTGGCGGATTACAAGAGTATGTTGTGCTCTCAGTTTACGTTGGTGTTTTGCACATATTTGTTGGTCTATTTATTGGTCTTTACACCGTTTGGAAGTCCCACGGCGCTGCTGCAGCATTCTTCGAAAAGGGTTCATGGCTACTCATCATGACCGGGGGCACCATGCAAGCGCGTAACATGGTTATGGGCTTCAATGAGTTGTTTGAATTCCAAATTTGGACGATATTTATGGCTGTAGGATTAGTTTCCTTAGTTATCGGTTTAGCGGTATACGAGAAATTCGGCTGGGTTGGTGGTCTTGTAATGGGGCCAATCGAGATATTCGGCTTGCTGGCAAATACCTTGTCGTATCTCAGAATAATGGGTGTTGGTGTTGCAGGTGTCAAAATCGCCGAGATTTCTATCAGCATGGGATGGGAGAAAATTGGTCCAGCAATGGATGCGGGAGATTATCTCGGCTTGCTGCTCGGAATCGTATTATTCGTGCTAGTGCAATTGTTCGCAATTGCTCTAGGTATTCTATCACCTTCCATACACGCCATCCGTCTACACTTCGTAGAGTGGATGGGTAAATTTTACGACGGCAGTGGCAAAGCATTCGCACCACTTGGCGGTCGGACCCTTCATGTGGAGGGTAAATCATAGTCCATCGGACAAACAAAGGAGGTAGCAAAAATGAACAAGAATACCCTGAAAATGAGCCTAAGAACCCTGATCGTCTTGCTGGCATTGACCCTTGTAGCACAAGGTGTCGCTGCTCAAGATGCAAGTGACAGTGGAGAAGACACGAACGTAGGAAACATCGGTAACCTCGGTGTTGGTATTGCGCTAGGATTAGCCGGACTAGGTGCTGGCTACTCACAAGCCGCAATCGGTAGTGCTGCAGTCGGCATGCTAGCCGAAGATGGCAGCAAGTTCGGTTACGCACTGATCTTCACAGCTCTGCCAGAATCTATCGTTATCTTGGGCGCACTGCCATTGTTCCTTCAGTGAACATCTACCTTTGATAGCCATACAGGCTGTCGGAGACGAGGAGGAATCAAGATGACGCTCGAAACACTGGCAAAAGATATCGCTGCAGCTGCGGAAGCGGATGTGAAAGCGCTTATTGATGAAGCCAAAGCTGAAGCAAAACAAATACTGGATGAAGCGAAACATAAGGCTTCTACCATAACTGATGAAGCTAGCTCTCGTGCTGAACGAGAAGCGGCGCAAATCTCACGTGAGGTTGTGGCAAGCGCTAGACAGGCGAATCAAAAATCAATTTTGATTGCCAAACGCGCTGCGATGGACGACACTCACGCAGCGGTCAAGGAACAACTCGCAGACCCAGGATTCAAGGGTCGCGCAAGCATGCTTAAGTCGCTGATGGCAAAGGCAGACAAAGTCGCAGCAGCTGACTTCGTCATCAGACCAGTCGAAGTCGACAAAAAAGCACTGAGTGACCTGAAAGGCAAGCGCAAAGTTGGTTCATCGGTAGACGGACTTGGTGGTTTCATATTGGAAGCCTCAGATGGTTCAGTATCATATGACATGAGATTTGACACCCTGCTGGAAACCGCTTGGAGTCAATCGCTTTCTGAGGTAAACAAAATATTGTTTGAGTGAGGTGATATAGTTGGCTGGAAACACTGCATATGTTGCTTCGAGAGCAAAATCTCGAAGAAAAAAACTTGCTGATTTAGCAAGAATGCGGCAGTTAATCAACCAGTCAACAGATCAACTAACCGCCTCGGTTAGCAGCATGGGATATGCTGATGAGGTAAATCTCTATGCTGGTAAGTTGAGCGGCGCAGACCTAGTAGAAGCAGCATTGACACACAATTTGGAAGGAGAATTATCTGAGATTCTCAAAATGTGTAACGGCAAAATTCGAGAGATTGTTGAGATATACACTTCTAGATTCGAATACCAAAACGCCAAAGTTGTGCTCCGCTCTGTGGTTAATGAAGTAGAACTAAGTAAGGTGGCTAATTCCATTCTGCCGGACTTAAACGAAATCAACACGCCTTGGCTTAAGATTATTGAAACCGCAGACGATTTACGGTCAGCAGCATTACAAATGCGTCGTAAGCCGTTTGGCGCCGATCTCAAAGCGTTACCAGAAGATGCCAGACTGGCTGACTATGAAGACACATTAGATCGACATTACTTCAAATCTGCGCTCAAATCTTTAACCGCCAACAACCCCGCAACAAGATATTTGAAAGATTATCTTTCGATGGAAATAGACCATCGAAACATAATGAATATCCTCGAAGCAGATTCAATCGGAATATCGTCTGATGAAATCTCAAAATTGCTAATACAAGGTGGTAAAATACTCCCCACAAGGTCGTTTTCAACGATTGCTGCGGGAGGAAGGTCAGCATTGTTTGACGTGTTGCGGTCGTCCTCAAAATTCGACATGGCCCATTTCGAAGGTCTGTTAGAACAGGTCGCCAAGGCTAGAAGCCTAGATTCAGTAGTAACATGGTTCAAAGAACGGGAATATAAGTTCATGAAGAAAATGAGCTATCTCCATCCTATTTCCGCGCTACCAATAGTATACTATGTTGCCATGAAGGTTCAAGAGGTTGCTGACTTGAGAATTATTGTTAGAGGAAGATTTGCTGGTTTACCAGCAGAAGTGCTTGAGGCGCACATTCTATGAGGTGATTATGTGGAGTTGGCAGTAGTAGGTTCGCAGGAATTCACCTTGGGATTCCAACTAGCTGGAATTTCCAATACATTTAATCCAGAAACCGAGGACGAAATGTCTTCTCAATTAAAATCACTATTAAATTCAAAAGACGTTGGAATTATTGTCATCGACTCGGCGATAATGTCCAGCCTGCCAGAGAGGTTGAGAAATCAACTCTCTGCATCTGTCACCCCAACAGTTCTCGGAATAGGGACTGAGGAGGACACAACTTTGCGGGACACAATCCGTAAAGCAATAGGAGTCGACTTATGGAAATGAATTCCAACAAGGAGGAAAAAATATGAGCAATGAAGGAGTAATATACCGAATATCAGGACCAGTAGTAACCGCTACTGGAATGAACGCAGCTATGTATGACGTTGTCAGAGTAGGTCATGAGGGACTTATGGGTGAAGTTATCGAACTTCACGATGATAAAGCAGTCATACAGGTTTACGAAGATACCTCTGGTATCAGACCAGGAGAACCCGTTTTGAACACAGAAGAAACCCTGTCTGT
>DUJJ01000035.1:2214-2699 GCA_013329865.1 Candidatus Poseidoniaceae archaeon | reverse complement strand
TCAACTGCTTCGTGAAGTTCAATGGTTGGCTGGCTAATTGGTGCAGAGGGCGAAACCGTTGCTGATTCCTCAGGCTCAGCATTATCATAATTAAATTCAGGATTTCTCAAGGTTTTTGAAAACTGTGACGATACTGCAATCATCGGCAATCCGCCAAGCCAAATCAATCCAAAACCGAAGGGGAAAATTTTCCACCAGTTGACGCTCCATTCTCCCCATGGAAGTAGGCCCCAAGTGAACGGCATACAGACCAGCCAAAGTAAAGCCCAGATAATCGTCGTCGGAATACTCATGAGTAAACCATTCGTCTTCTGTATCCATTCATCGGTTACATCCTTGTCGCGATACGTCAGGATAACGAAAGCAGAACACAGTGGTACGATTGGAATAGAAAATAGTAGGACTGAGAGTAGTGACCACCAAATACCGCCGTTGAGTTTGTATTCTGAGGACTCGGTCATTTCTACAGCAGCCGCTATGGATTC
>DUJJ01000035.1:0-1851 GCA_013329865.1 Candidatus Poseidoniaceae archaeon | reverse complement strand
CCAAAAAACAGGAATGACATGATAAGTCCGAAGAATACCAAACTCAATATTTGCTTATTGCGTTGTGCTAAAACCTCGTACGACACCTGGTAAGCGGCAGTGTCTATTTTGGTGTATGCTTTGACCATCATACCACTGCCAAGGTTTCAAAAATCCGTCATCGCCTAATCAAAGTTCTTCCAAATCCACATATGGTTTGATGTCATAATCAAACACGATTATTTCAACCGAATATGAGACATCTTCTCCGGCATCGCTCCTCTGGCATCCCGGAGGTGCTCCGCCTGCCTCTGCATCAACGCTGATTTCTGCCATGTAGGCACCCAAACCAAGGCCGCCTGCATCTATTCCTGCGATAATGTCACTCTTTGACATAGTCACCGTTTCTCCATTAAGCAGTGATACGTTGTTTATCCAATATAGTTCAACAGTATGCGAACCTGAGTCTCCATTGTTACTACCACTGGCTGTATCATTATACTCTCCATACATGGTAGTGCCTGTTATCGTATCGTCCGCAGCATTACCGCTGCCACCGGGTAAATTACAGGTTGCGCCTGAAGTATCTTCGGCTTCGGTATAGGTCATAGTCAAACGGACACCAATGATATTCATATCATCTGCATCGTCAATCGAGTCAGTATGTAGGTTGTCGATTGACAGGGTTTCACCATCGGCAATGAACTCATCACCTGAACCTAATTCAATATACTGAGGTTCACCTTCAATCTCGTAGGTAGCTACCATTGTTGATGCACTTACATCGTCGGCTCCTTGAGCTGCAAAGTAGAAATAAGCAGGGAATGAGAGCACGAAAAACACAATGCTGATAGCCATTATCTGCTTATCACGGTTATTTTTCAATTCCTCGATGAACGACATGTGATTCTCTCCTCCGGCTTATCCTATGTATATGTAGGGTGTATCATTTTCGGTCAAATGTCTCTACTCCTCTTTTGCTTCGACCTCTGGTTCGGTTTCTAGTTCAACGTCTTCATTTCTATTCTTTACATTGTATATCATTGCAGTCAACCACAGCAGAATAATTAGCAACAATGGACATAGCCAGTAAGCAATGTTCTGTTCTTCCGGGTCTGGGAATACGGTCTCTGGTGGCGGGGCGTTGACTTGTGACGCATTGCGTTGGTCCTCAATCACCATCTCATCCTCAACGGCTAAGATTTCGATCATCACTGAGAGGGTGAACGGTACCAATTCGCCTCGCACGGTAATATTGTAAATTGTTAGCGGTTGTGGCGTGGTAGGTATTCCGAATATTGTTCCATTATCGAATATGAGACCGTCTGGCAAAGTCGGCTCAATCTTCCAAACCGGCTTATCGTCTTCATCGAAGTAGTAAAGCGGCGCCGTTACCGGCATGTCCTCACTAACATTCAGCACGAGTATAGTGGTTGGATATCTTACCACGAAGAATGGTTGATTGATTGTTAGGTTAATTGTAGCAAAGGATGCACCACCGCTATTGTTTGCCCACACAGTGTAAGTAGTGGTAGTCAAATTTTCGGTTGGAACTCCAGAGATTAATCCGTTACTGAAAGTAACGCCACTCGGCAATTCCGGCTCAAACTCCCACGTCTCTGGGTTACCGCCAAGGATGTCTGGGGAAATATACAGGCTTCCTTGACCGTTGACCACTGTGAAGTCGGTTTGTCGATATGAGATATTAGCAACTGGTTCGAGAATCTTGATACTGATAATTATGCTGTCAGAACCGCCGGAGTTATTTGCCCAGATTGTATATGAAGCTAGTGAGGCATTGACTGTTGGTGTTCCCGTAATTGTACCATTACCAAATATTAGGCCGTCTGGTAGGAACGGTTCAATTTCCCA
>DUJJ01000107.1 GCA_013329865.1 Candidatus Poseidoniaceae archaeon | reverse complement strand
AATATGTGGCTATGGTATGATTGGCAGGCTGCGGCAGTTGCCGATGATGACGGCGTCATACACGACTCAGCTGTGTGGGATGGCTTTTTTGACCAGAGAGCATTAATTGAACGTCTACACTGTATTGCTAACGGCGGTCTAACCCAAGAGGCTCGCCTATTACAGGACCGGTTTCCTGATGCCAAACCAACTATCCATGGGGACCCTCTATTGCCAGCGGCTGATTGGCCGCTACCGTCAGAAGATGCACTTGACGCTGCAGACAAGGCGGCAACGGAAATGGCCAGACAGGGCGTTGCTGAAGCGGCAGGTGACCCAGACCGTCGCCTCGAGCACTTACTGCGGGCAAGCGACGAACTCCGAGCGACCTTTCTTACCATGGAAGCCAGACTTGTTGAGTGGGTTGGTTTGTTTTTGCCGGAATTACGATTTGGTAAGGACCGCTCTGCCGTAGTCAAAGCAGTAGGTGAAGCAGACTCACTGACCGCACTTGCTAGTCAACTGGCAGTCTCAATGCCGGAGTCTGGTCCTTCGAAATCAGAATGGAAATCGCTACGCGAATGGGGTGAATCTACAGCTTCCTTCAGAGGTAAATTGGACCGTTTGGAAAATGGCATTAGAGAATTAGCAGAATCTCATTTGCCATCATTGTCGATGATGCTCGGCCCTTTGCTTGCAGCTCGTTTGTGTGTCGAAGCGCATGGCAGAATGCGTCTTGCGAGACTACCGGCCGGAACCGTTCAGGTCTTGGGCGCAGAGAAGGCATTTTTCAATCATCTCAAGACCGGTGCAGCACCGCCCAAACATGGTCATATTTTCATGCACCCATGGATTTCTCGCTCACCTCGCTGGGTAAGAGGGAAGATCGCTCGAACAATTGCGGCAAAGGCCAGTATCGCAGCTAAAGTTGACGCGTTTGAAGGCAAACCATGGACGAGGGAAATGGTAGATGAAATCGACAAAAAGATTGAGGGAATCAAAACCGCTAATCCAAAACCAAAACGCCGCTCAAGGTAGGTGTTGATGTGGGAAAAAATAAACCGCGTTTTGAGATGTTGTCATGGGCTATACGTTTGGATGGGCGCACATTGTGGTCAGAAAATGCGGTTTTTGGAGCATCAGTATACGGTGAATCGCTCAGAAAATTCTCGGGGACAGAATATCGACGGTGGGACCCTACTAGGTCGAAGTTAGCTGCAGCCATTTTGCGAACTAAACGGAATAAATCGTTGCTCTTGCCAGAACCTGGCTCTACAGTGCTGTATCTTGGTGCGGGACACGGCACCTCAATTAGCCACCTTCATGACCACCTGTGTGGGGCAGACAATGACCTAAATGGAAGGATAGTAGCGGTGGATTTAGCGCCACGTTGTCTGAGAGATTTGACCCACCTTGCGAGATCGAGAACGGGACTTGTGCCTATCCTAGGTGACGCTCGTAAGCATACTGGCTGGGGTGTATTGATGCCACGCCCGGTAAATTGGTTGTTCCAAGATGTCGCACAGTCAGGCCAAGTTGACATATTTGTAACTGCATGTCGACGTTTTTTGAATATTGGAGGACTTGGTCTATTATCACTCAAAGCAGCGAGTGAGCGCTGGACGGGAGAAGGTGAGGATGTTTTATTCACCAAGGTAGCAACACAATTGACAGAAAGCGGGTTTGAAGTTGAAGAAAGAATCAAATTGACTGGTTATGAAGATAACCATGTGCTTTTTGTGACTCGTCGTGTTGAGTAGTTCATGCCCGAGTTGCCTGAGGTGGAGACGGTCAAGACGGGCCTTAGCAAAGCGTGGATTGGTAAGACGATTGATCAGATAATTCTCCGGAGGGACAATCTGCGGTATCCATTCCCGGAGAATTTTGCCAATAGATTAGCCGGTCAGAAAATAGTTGACATTCGGCGGCGAGCAAAATACATGCTGATTGATACTGATGGAGAGTTAGTATTCTTGTCTCACTTAGGGATGTCTGGCAAGTATACAATATTCAGTGCTGAGCAAGTCGCTGAATACGATTTATCTGTGCCCGATGAGCAATCTGCGTTTGGCACCAGGACCGGGTTTGAAGGGCGCCACGATCATATGGAGATTCGTTTTACCGATGGTTCTATTTCAGTTTACACAGACCCACGTAGATTTGGCATCGTCAAATTATTCCATCGTGCAGAGGAAACTGTCGAACCACTGCTTGAGGTATTGGGACCTGAACCATTTGATGAATGGAACTCAACAATTGCTGCAGCAAAGTGTCGAGGTAAGCGCTCACCAATCAAAACAACTCTACTTGACCAAAGGTTTGTTGTTGGCGTCGGCAACATATATGCTTGTGAGGCCCTGCACAATGCCGGAATATCACCGACTAAATTAGCTGCTAAGTTGGTAACCAAAACTGGAAAACCCACCAAAGCCTTGGAAAGTTTGGTTGATGAGGTCAAAGTAGTGTTGAACAAAGCGATCGCAGCAGGAGGCTCAACCCTGAATGATTTCGCTGATGTAGATGGAAATCTGGGTTATTTTTCTCATCATTTCACCATTTATGGCCGTGAAGACCAACCGTGTCTAAAAGCCAACTGTTCGGGGACTGTGGAACGTATAGTTCAGTCTAACCGCTCGACATTCTGGTGCCCAAGATGCCAAAAATAGTTACAATAGTGTTAGTAAAACAGACCCGGCAAATAGCCAAAGCGCCAGCGAGGTAATTCGGTAAATTATCTGACCTTTTGTGCGTAACCAGTCAACAGCCCCGGTTCCAGTCAATACAAGGGCCACAATCAAATACCAAATCATGTCGATACTCATCCCAAGCATACCGATTACAAGTTTGGTTGCAAAACCCATTCCAGGTTCTAATACCTGAGCCAACACAGCAACTAAGAAAAGTGCTATTTTGGGATTAAAGAAGGCTATAGAGAAACCTTCAATAAATCCCTGACGCTTAATTTTGTCATCGTCTTTACGCGATTTCTCATCAAGATTGACATCATCAAACCACATTAAATAACCATACCAAATTAATAAGCCTACGCCAATCAACTGGAGAATTAGAAATACCTCAGGAGCATTTTCTAGCAGGACAATTAGACCGAAAACTGCACTTATTGCATATATGCCAAAGCCTATTCCATGGCCAACTGCACAAGCTACGCCTTGGGAACGTCCGCCAACAATAGTGTTACGAATTACTACCATGACACTTGGACCCGGCGAGATTGCACCGAGAAAAAAGAAGGTGCCAGCGGCAAAAATCGCCTCCCAAGCCAGACCCTCCATGCCTAGTGGACGTAGTTGGTTGAATCAATATTTCCGATTAAAAGCTATACAGCATGAAGGTTCCTCGTCCTTCCTGAAGGCGTTGCGCAGTCTCAAGAGATGCTCGCATTATGTCGTTACGAATCGCTATCTGGCTTCTAACTCGTTCTACCGCTCTTTCAAAGGTAACCTCTGGAGGCGCCTTTGCTGGTGCTTTTTTTGATTGGCTCTCCATGTGTTAGCCAAAGACCTCTATCCTAATAAATGTATAGTTTCAGGCGATTTACAGCAAATATTTACCGCTTTCCGGCACAATACAGAAAAAAAACTCATTTTAAGGGCTAAGTTTGTGTTCAACGTCATGCTTAGCATAAGCGATCTCATTGACAGATTTGTTTTTGTTTTGATAGAACCTAAATGATTCAGGACTAGGTAAATGAGGTCGTTTACGATTAGCATCAGTTCCTTTGCCTAGCACTATGTTACGACCTCCGTGTTGCCACTCGTGCCGGTTGACAACCCTGCCCTCATTAGGTTGCTTGGCTCGTTTTGCAATTTTCCGCCAGGTAAATGGGCGTCGTTGCTCGGCTAACTTATGGCCATCAACGGAAGGGATTAGCATACCAATTTGGTTAATTTGTTTTCTTGCGCGTATTTCAGATGAGCTGGTTTGCTTATTTTTCAGCTGTAAGAATCGCAAACCAAAACTATCAGCGATCCTTGACTCTTTGCGATTTTTTGGCATTTTCCAGCGCCGGGCTCGTTGACGAATTTTACCTAGATAGCGCCGTGGTGGTTTGTCGGCATCAAACCAACGATCTTGTCTGAGGGTTGTTTGTCGGGAAATTTTTAGATTTGCTAGATTTATAGCTGATAATCCGGGATTAACATGATTGTAAGCACCGGTGTCCATTGCTATCCATGCTGGCCTACCATTGCTTAGATTAAACTTTGAGCGAGCCACATCTCCACCCTTTGGAGCACCAAGTTTCATCGTTGTTGTATGGCCAAATAACACGGTTCGCTGTGGGTCAACTGGCTTAGTGTGTCGATACCAAACCTTCCGAATCCACAACAACTCTTTGTCACCTTGTGAATCGAGTGCCATTCGGGGGTCATATCCGGCATGAACAAGGCGGAAATCATCCAGAACAATCTGGGTTGGTAACTTATCAATCCAGCGCATGTCATTCAGAAAGTTACGCTTGGCAGCGTATAGATCGCCATCTGCACGAACGATATAGGACGCCCAACAGGATTTACCGCCTCTGTGCATCCACGGTTGCCACAACTCTACCTTATCATCCGCTGTGATACTTTGAAGCGCCATATGTTCGTGGTTGCCTTTGATACAAACTATTCGTTCATCGCTGCGAATGAGATTAATTACACCGGCAGAGTCAGGGCCTCGATCTATCATATCTCCCAAACATATCACTCGGTCATGTTTACGCAAATTTAGTCGATGGATTAGCGCCCTAAATGTGGCTAGATGGCCATGAACATCACCAATAACGTAGACTTGGTGCCCATCATCGATGCGCGATTGTAAATCAGCCTCCAGCGAGAGGTCCCGGATTCCCGGTCCTAGTGGGATGTTCAATTTGCAGGACAGATTTTGCACCAGAGGAGTATTCTCCTCAATTCATCCAAATCTACGACATTAAGTAATCTTCGCCATGGATTTTCCGTTTGGGCATTGATTTACCAACCATTTTGCTTAAGTTGAGCATGGTTTTTGCAGTTTTTTACTTGCATTTCTGACAGATAAATCCCTCAGCATTTTCTAGCAGAATAGAATTAGGTAGGGTGAGGAATGTCTCATGACAAATGACACAAATAAGCGATATACTACTAACTTCTTCCGGAGTGAGAATATACGGTGTGTCAACTACTTTCGGATCTAGGCATTCATGACAATACCACTTTTTGTTGCTCTTATTCAACCCCATTTGATCAGGCTTGAAAGTCTTGTAGCACCTGAAGCACTGCCAGTTCTTGTCTGGGCCCCACACATGAAAAATTCATAGTTGATTATTTATCAAAATTGCCAATTTGTGATATTGCACAAAATGCGTCGATTTATATTGGCCCAGCCCGGCCTAGTGCCATGCACTTCTACTTTCCAGGGGCAATTGTTGGAATCATTATTCTCCAAACGGCGATAATCGCACCGTCACTTTTCAAGACATTGGAGATAGAGGATTTTGGTAAGGCTATTAGGAATATCTGGCCTAAATTCTTCATTCTAGTAACTTCAGTTGCAGCAATTGG
>DUJJ01000161.1 GCA_013329865.1 Candidatus Poseidoniaceae archaeon | reverse complement strand
GATGAAGTACACGTAGTTCCAGCGGGTTTTTTCATCACTGCGAGTAGCCCATCATGTCGGGTTCAGGGAATGGAAAATGAGTCCGGCGACCGCTTTGGCCTGCAGTTTCATCCAGAGGTGAATGATTCCGAATTTGGTCGAGAAATGTTTGAAAATTTCGTTGAGATATGTCGCACATTTCGCGACCAGCAGAATTAGCCTCAAACACGAATATAAAAGTCCAATTACCTAGTAACCAACATGACTGGGTCATATTTGATAGTCGGTGGCAGTAGTGACATCGCCTTGGATTTAATCAACCAACTCTGCGAAGCAGGTCATACAGTAACTATCTTAGCGCGTGATGCGACAAGAGTAGAGTCACTCAAGGCAATGGGTGTCAATGTCGTAATAGGTGACGGTTTAGTTGACGCCGATTTAGCAACAGCTATCGATGTCGCCAAGGAGCATGGTGGCGGCAGTATCACGGGCGCAGCTCACCTAATCGGATCAATCCTGCTTAAGCCTCCTCATGCACTGAAAGTTGAGGATTTTGAATCAGTAATTCAAATCAATTTGGTTAGTGCATTTTTGTCCCTTTCAATGATTAGCAAGTCGATGCTGCGCAGCGGTGGCGGTAGACTCGTTTTCACCTCGAGTGTTGCAGGTAGTTTAGGGTTGGTGAACCATGAAGCAATTGCTGCTGCGAAAGGGGGCATTGAGGCAATGGTCCGGTCTGCAGCTGCAACTTATGCGCAGCGCAAAATAAGAGTCAACGCAGTCGCACCAGGACTGACAGAAACACGATTAGGGGCGACTGTGCTAAAATCAGATGCTATGCGCGAGGCTGCCGTTTCGATGATTCCAATGAAGCGGATTAACCAACCGGCTGAGGTAGCATCGGCAATATTCTGGTTATTGACCGATGCGCCAGATAATTTCACTGGGCAGGTTCTGAATCTTGATGGAGGTATGGCAAATGTTAGAAATTGAAGAAGGAAGGTGGCGCAACGCCTTGTCGGTAAAGAAGTTAAAGAACGGTAAGAAGAAAATGGTCACGGTCGGTACGAAGATGATTTTACTTGGAATGCAAAATGATCAATACTTTGCCACCGATGCATTGTGCCGTCACATGCGTTGGCCTTTAGCGTGGGGCGCTAAAGTAGATGATGATTGTATTAGGTGTCCACTACACCAAACGACCCACAAAATTGCCGATGGTGAACTGGTAGAATGGTCGCCATTCCCACTATTTCCACCCTATGGAAAGTTGGTCGGAAAGATGTCGCGAGAAAAGGATTTGACTATCTACGAGACGCGTGTTGAGGATACCCAGATTCAGGTTTACTTCTGATTCAAGTTAGCTATCAATGTTGATTTCTAGCGGAATTGAAGTGATAAACATGTCTACCGATTTATCATCTATTGTATATCGCTGATGATATTTTTCCAAGATTGAGAGAGGGACACTTCTTGGCAAGTCACCAGTTCTAAAGGCGTGAATTTGTTCAATTACTTCCTGTTTTTCAGTATTGGTGAGGTAATTTGAGAATCTACTCAGAACTAATTCCATGGTATTCGCAATTTGACCCTTCTTACTAACAACGTTGAGGCCTTTTTGCGCCTTGGTCATATACTCTAATGCAATAGTTTCACAGTGCGTAGGAGTTTCCTCTAAACTGTCAATCAATTTCTCCAGGGTTAGAACTAATTGAGGGACTCGACTAAGGAAAAAATATCTGCTGTTGTGGTGGAACTGGCGGATTTTACTTTCCGTCCATCCATTTTTGCCATACATTAACCATTGCTTGTAGAAGCGTACTCTTGCTAGGTAATGTTCGGCTTGCATTGGGTTGCGTAATCGGTGTTCCTCAATTACTGGAACGTGCGGGTTTAATGTTGTGAAGACTGTGGCAAATAATCCCTTTCCATTTACATCACTGACATTGGATGCCTGATTGACAACTGGTAAATGCTCTAATCCGCAACTTGCCGACCCACGCTTGAATATGAAGCCACAAATATCTGAATCGATTAGAAAATCGGCTTGAGTTTGAGCATAATTAACCATATTTGCAGTGTAATCCACCATACTAACAGAATCAACTAGGGAAATTTTACCCTCACTTCGAATTAGCTTGGTTTCGCCTCTTGGGACCGTCATTCCACAACCGATTTCAGGGCATAAAGGTAGCAATTCGAAAAAATTGAGCCATTTATCTGCCGCACTGGGAAATGGTGCATTGCGACCATCGTGGCGAACCTTCTGGCCTGCTAAACAGCCTGAAATCGCAATTAGTGGTCTCTCTTTCACGGACGAAAACTGTAACCCGCTGTTTATCAACAAGTGTATATCTCATTGGTTGATTAAATTTTTAGGTTTGCTTGTCTAGCAAGCATGACTATTTTCATACTGTGTTCAAGCATTGCTGCATTAGACCATGCTTGATCTAAATCAGCGCCAACGGCATAAGCCCCATTGCCTCTGATAACTACGCATCGCATACCGCCCTGATTTAGTGCCTCAGCAACTTGCCGCAGATATTCTCTTGGATTTTCATCATCAGGGTCGACGATAATTACCTTGCCAATGTTATCTTTACCCAAATTGTCAATCGGTTGCATTAGCACAAGATCCTTCTCACAGCTCACCGCGGTTGAATATGGGCCATGGCAATGGATTACCGCCGCGGGTCCACCAGTGACAATGCTGGTAGAGGCCAGTAACACCTCTAATACCCGCCAGTCTGTTGGTGCGCCACGAGGCGGATCAGAGTTTAGCTTTCCAGCACACAAATCTTGTTCATTCATTCTTGGAAGTAATGCCTTATTTTTGGTTGAAATCAAGACATCTAATCTGTCTGGGTGTAACATTGCGATGGTTCCCATTGACGCTCTCACCAGCTTGTCTCTATCCAATTGACGTGCCATGCGAGCCATGTCTGCAACAATGTGTGCGCCAATAATCAAATCCTCATGAACAATTGGCGGCATTGGCGGATTTTCCAGCTCTTCTATGATATCGGCCGCTCCCGTCATTGAACTGCGTAACCGTTCTACTTCGGCGGATAAACGAGCAATTTCTGCTTCTTTGGCGATAATATCTTCAGCATCTTCCACACCTTCAATTGGCGCCTGTTGCGCTTCCGGTGGTTCTGGTAAATCGACTGGCTCTGTGTCATCAGATTCAATCAAATTATCTAATACAGTTTCACTTTTTGAT
>DUJJ01000146.1 GCA_013329865.1 Candidatus Poseidoniaceae archaeon | reverse complement strand
ATTTTTAGGTTTACTTTGCATAAAATTAATTTTTTCGTATAAACAATTTTCATGTATAGGGATAGAGATTAGGTATTGAGGATGATTTTTTCTGCATGCCAGCCGGAAAAGTGGATAGTTGGTGCTGGTAGGTCAATACCTTGCGCTTTCGTTTCTTGATAGAACCTGATTATCGATTCAAAGCCCACACTGGATAGCGAATCATCAATCGCCACATTGGGCGCTAGTGACCAGAATAATTCGGGAACATATCCACCAATCATTGAAGAGATTCCAACCATTTTAGATTCCATTAAATCAAGTTCAGAATCCTGCATACACATCAACCAAACATCAAGACCCGGATAGGCTTCTAATTTCGGGCTTAGAATTTCCAGAGACTGGTGTAATTCATATCTGTGTTCTTCGATTGAATCTGTTGTAACCTCGCTGAACTTATTGGAGATGTCGAGCGCGCGCAATATTATTTCTAGGTCCCAGCCGTATGTTATCGATGCCATATTTCCAACTCTGTGGTGCGAGTATATAGAGGAGGTTTTGAGTGCGTGGCTTGAAAGTGAAACTGAATATTGTCAGGCACGACCACAAATTTGTTTTTACAGAGAAACTCAAATTCGACAGAGCATTCAGCGAAAGAGTATGCTGAAGGTAAACCAAATACCCATTAGACCTAGGACGGTAAGAATCACTGCGGCTTCGAGGAGTAAATAGTGAACCACTCCCTCTCCGAGACTTGAAATCTTGCCCTTTTTGGTAATACGACCACGTGATTTCTTGGTGAAATATTTATCACATTGAGGGCACTTTACATTGCCTTGGTAACCATGTGGTATACGTAATCTTCGCTTGCAGAATGGGCAGTCAACAATATCCTTTACTGGTGATTCTTGCTGGTTTTGCGTCGAGTGTCTTTCAATCCAGTCATCAGCTTCTGTAATTTTGGATAATTCTTCCAGGTATCTGTCCTTATTCTGCTCTGTGACAGGCGGCGGAGCCTCCATGATATCCCTCAAATGCAGACCTCTCAGTGACCACCCTTGTTTGAAGTTGATAAAATATGTCCCGATTAACAACTTTCTGCAATTTTGCACTGACTGATGTAGACTTTTGTTGACAGTGCATGGTTTGCAGTCACAACAACCGATAATCCATTAAAAAAACACTAATTATCAGATTATACTTTCCAGAATATATCCAATTAGTAACACAATCTCGGGAATTAGCAAGAGCCACCACCACTTAGCAAGATCAAAATCACGCTCTTTATGTTGTATTATTTTCACTTCATGTAGATTTATTTGCGTCGAGTGTCTTTTAATCCAGTCATCAGCTTCTGTAATTTTGGATAATTCTTCTAAGTATTCGTCTTTGTTCTCCTCCGTGATGGGCGGCGGAATCTCCAGTATATCCCTCAAACCCAAACCCCTTAGTGAAAAGACCTCTTTGATGTTGATAAAATATGTCCCGACTCACAAGTTCTATCAAGAAACCTTGATATCCTCTCTTTAAGTGTTAAAAGACATGAAGCGAAACTTGTCCACTACGTTTCTTTGCCTGCTGATGATTGCCAGCTCCCTTGCTGGATGCATGGGTAATGATGATTCTGCAGTTACAGAACTGGAGAATGAAATCACGATGCAAGATGAAAAAATTACAGACCTTGAAGCCGAAGTTGCAACATTAACGACGCAGCACCAGGATGCAGTGGCTGAATTAGCCACCATTCAATCCACCTTGCAAACCACACAAACAAGTTTGGATTCTGCTGAAGCCAATGCAAGTATGCATCAAGCAGAAATCTCTTCTCTTGAAGGAGAGCGAGACATGGCCCAAGCTGAAATCAGTATGCTCAATGAATTGATGAGTAACATGAGCGATCAGTCGAACGAGACCATCGAAGGCATGGCATTGCAAATTGCAGAACTCAATCAACAGATGAGTAACCTTTCGTCGATGTTGAACGAGTCGTACGATCGACACCAAGAAAATGCGACTTTAGTGAGCCAACTTACTGCAGAACGTGACAATCTCCAAGTCACCCTCGAGCAGGCCAACAACACCATTGCCTCGCTGTTGAGTAATTACAGTGCAGCTATGTTATCGGACATTGCAGAATTGAATTACTCCCCATATTGTCAGGGAATATCGAAAGAATTGAGCCAAGGTTTGGACAATGGTGACGGTAACGGGACTGCTGCAGACGGGCAGTTGCATGACGATGAAGTGGATTCAATCGATCAGATTTGTCCTAAAATTCACATGCTCACGGAAATCTACAGCCAAAGTAACCAGGGTTATCCATTCAATCTTGCAGAAGTTGGTGGCACCTTATTTTTCGTCGCCTACGACGAAACCAACGGGTACGAGTTGTGGAAGAGCGATGGAACGACCTTAGGCACGGTGATGGTCAAGGACATCAACAGTGGAAGCAGCAGCAGTTTACCCATGTACCTCACTGCCGTGGGGAACACGCTCTTCTTTGAGGCTGACGACGGCTACAACGGCAGAGCATTGTGGAAGTCAGACGGTAGTGCTTCCGGCACGGTACTCGTCGCCGACCCTTACGGCTCATCGGACGGTGCCTCACCGTTGGATATGCTGACGGCTGTAGGGAACACGCTCTTTTTCAAGGCATACACCACGACAGATGGAGTCGAATTGTGGAAAAGCGATGGAACCTCCTCGGGCACGGTGATGGTCAAGGACATCAACAGCGGAAGTGGCGGCAGCAATCCCGAAAAATTCACAGCCGTTGGTAGCACCATCTATTTCTCAGCCAACGACGGAATGAACGGACACGAATTGTGGAAGAGCGATGGAACGACCTCAGGTACGGTGATGGTCAAGGACATCAACAGCGGAAGCAGCGGCAGTTCTCCCGCCGAGCTCACTGCCATTGGAAACACCCTCTATTTTTCAGCCAACGACGGATCAAATGGTCGAGAATTGTGGAAGAGCGAGGGGGCCTCCTCAAGCACGGTCTTGGTCAAAGATATCTGGGCCGGGAGTACCGGTGGGGATCCTAACCTCTTCACAGCCATCGGAAGCACCCTCTATTTTTCAGCCAGCGACGGAATCAACGGAACCGAATTGTGGAAGAGCGATGGAAATTCCTCAGGCACGTTGATGGTCAAGGATATTTACAGTGGAAGCAGCAGCAGTTCCATCGGTGAACTCACAGCCATCGGAAGCACGCTCTATTTCCGAGCCGGTGACGGAATCCACCAAATAGAATTGTGGAAGAGCGATGGAACGACGTCAGGCACGGTGATGGTCAAGGATATCAACACCAACAACGGTGTCGCATTTCTCGGTAGCGGCTACCCTAGTCTTTTCACATCCGTTGGTGAAACAATCTACTTCAAAGCCAACGACGGAGTCTACGGAACCGAATTGTGGAAGAGCGATGGAACGGCCTCAGGCACGGTGATGGTCAAG
>DUJJ01000048.1:2464-3184 GCA_013329865.1 Candidatus Poseidoniaceae archaeon | reverse complement strand
AAATTACCGGGCTGGAAACAAGACCCAACTCAACTTGGCTATGCTGGGGCGCTTGCGGATGAGGATTTGCTTGCGGCAAGAACAAGAAATCGGCGTATTTTCCGTGAACTGGTCAAAGCCTCAACTGGCGTTGAGCTAGAAGAGCAGCGCTTGACTATCGGCTTTGCGCGCCGGTTTGCCACCTACAAAAGAGCGAATTTGGTATTCAAAGACCTTGAACGCTTGAGTAAAATAGGCGGCGGGAAAATCCAGTTCGTGTTCTCCGGCAAGGCGCATCCAAGGGATGAGGGTGGCAAGCAACTAATTCGAGACATCTATGGCAGTGCTAAACATCTGGAAAAAGAAATTCCCGTGGCGTTTTTGGAAAACTATGACATGGATACTGGGCTTGCAATAACTAGTGGTGTTGACATATGGCTCAATAATCCGATACGACCTATGGAGGCCTCTGGAACTTCGGGCATGAAAGCGGCAATGAACGGAGTGCCCAACTGTTCAATCCTCGACGGATGGTGGCCCGAGGGTTGTCAACACGGCGTAAATGGATGGGCAATCGGTGAATCAGAAGACGACAGAGACGATGAGCGGGATGCTGAAAATATCTATTCGGTATTAGAGCAACATGTTATTCCCGCCTGGGAGAAAGGAGGCGCGGTTTGGGCCAACATCATGCGCTCGAGCATTGCAACCTCGGCTAGGTTTACCGGCGCCAGAATGATC
>DUJJ01000048.1:1186-2065 GCA_013329865.1 Candidatus Poseidoniaceae archaeon | reverse complement strand
AAACCGCAAAATACTGCAATTGCTAGACCGTTTCTAACAAAGTCGCTCATTGATGACTTATCCTCAGCATCTGAGTTTGTCAGATTGTCATCTGTAAACGATGAATTATTGGTTGGTTCTTCGTTGTCTTGAGTATCGTTTGTATCGCTTAAATCGAGTGTATCGGTTTCATTGCTAGTTGTGTTATCTGTTGAATCATTCTCGCTGTCACCAGCAAACTGACAAGTCCCATCGTCCTCTGTAGCGTTGACGTTAAAATTAGTGGCTGTTGGGTTTGTGCAGCCTAGTAATGGTTCTGGAGGATATTGGCAAGTCCCGTCATCTTCAGTCGCGCTAGGGTCAAAATTAGTGGCTGATGAGTCAGTACAGCCGAGTACCGGCGCGGGCTCACTGTCCGTGTCGTTATCATGGTCATCGAATGGATTGATGGTAAAGGAATGGCTAAGGGTAGAGGTTGGACAATAGTGCCATTGAGATGAATTATCATCATCGCTACAACCCAGGATTGTTGCGGCAAATGTCAGCGTAACTGTGGTATTATCGGCTATCGTTTCATTAACTGTCAATTGCCAATTCATGCGATACGACATATTTGGTCCAATCATGTAGAACCATTCTGAGTCATCGTAAAAACCGCTAACAAGTGAATTGTCTGCTGAAGCATTGACCCCAGGATAGTGAATTCCTTTGTCGCAGGTATTAGTCAAGTCTATTCCAACAAAGTATGTTTCATTGATGCTGAAGTTATGCACAATCAAACAATCGCTATCTTGGTCCCTAGGCGGTGGTTGAATCACTGCATCCAATTCGACTACGGTAACTGAATTAGCTGGGATGAATAATTCATTACCAGACAAAGTGGCTGTGCCAAACCTTACG
>DUJJ01000048.1:0-778 GCA_013329865.1 Candidatus Poseidoniaceae archaeon | reverse complement strand
CCTCATGTGACATATCATAGATTAACAAATCTGGACTCGAGTATCTCGTTGAATAAACACCCTGTTTGAGGGCTAGCGATTCGCTACGCAACCTACCTAATGCTGAGATTTTTTCAAACAAGGCACTTTCTCGGTCATTCCAGTTGGTTGAGTCACGGTACATGTGTCGGTTATCAGGATCTGCGCCACCATATTCGCCATATTCGTCGCCATAATACAGCATTGGCGCACCGGGCGTTGTCAACAGCCAGCCATAGGCTTGCAGCACCCTGTCATAGGTGTCATCAGTACCTGGTTGTCCGGGTAGGCCTTGTTCTTGCCACTGATTGTAGGCGTCGCCAGTGCCCCTATCGGACCGGCTTGCCAGACGCGGAACATCGTGACTGCCAACATAAGGCACCATTACAGCACCGGGGACGTATTGATCTTGACTACGATTGGTCCAATAATCGAGGTGCTGGTAATTTCTCGACTCTTGGGTAAATACATTATCAACAACTGCGTGATACAATACGAAATCAGCTTGGCCGTCAAGTGAATCTTCGCCGATATATCGATTGATAGTGTCATATTGGAACTGATTATCGGCAAGGTTGTCTCCAGACCATCCCATTGCCGTTTCCCCCTTGAGGTAGTAATCTGTCCCAACGGTTTCAAACCGTTCATTGATGCGAGTTGCTAGATTAGAAGCAGCAAGGTCGTCGACGTGCTTGACGGCGTCGATACGAGCACCGTCAAGGTCGAATTCTTCCAGCCACCAGAGTGCGTCTTCGATGAA
>DUJJ01000184.1:16328-16465 GCA_013329865.1 Candidatus Poseidoniaceae archaeon | reverse complement strand
AGCCTTGGAGAATCAGCACTGAAAGCAAGTACGTTTAGTGACCCTAAAGCGAGTAATATCTGAGATATCATGTAGGGCTTGAGACTCATACCTGATTGGCGTACGACAGTCATCAACCACGTAGAAACAATCGCTAT
>DUJJ01000184.1:11314-15995 GCA_013329865.1 Candidatus Poseidoniaceae archaeon | reverse complement strand
GGCATCGATATCATGGTAATCATCCAATACAAATTCGGGTTTACTCGGTCACCAAAATAGCCACCGCGCACTTGGACTCGACCCAAATCAAGCTCTCTAGGATGAGGGCATATGCCCTCTACGCAGGTTTGTACGCCGTTTACTTGACCTAGCAATGTCCACCACAGAATCCAAATCATCCATGGCGTCAATGCCATCGCAACAAACATTTTTGGGCTTGTCAAACCTATATCAGGGGTCATTGATTGAACGGAGAATTTGCTCAACATAACCGTCACACAGGGCAACATCAATAACACCACTATCGCCGCCCAGACACCCCAAATAACCATAATATGAGATGCTACAACAAATTTCAAAACCTGTTGCCCTTGTGATGACTTTTCGGACGCAAAGGTTGTCTTAATTGCGTATACATAGGCAATGGTTAGAGCGAGAATTATCAAGCGATCGTAATTACTTGACTCAAAGACTAAGGAAAGGTAGCACAAGATAGTAAAGCCACCATATCTAGCGATACTAGGCAAGTCGTTGGTCTGTTTCGCAATCATATTGCTGAGATATATTGCTGCTAGTATCAGCAGTGAGAGGAGGATTGTGGAGATTATGTCAACTGGCCAGCCCATTCGCAATAAGCGATTCATGACATGGAATCCAGTTATCCTGTTATTGACAAAAATAATCGAGATAAACAGTAACAATGACAGTATTATTGTCTGGATATTATCGCTCAGAGATATCATTGTGCGCCGATAATCTTTGAAGGATTTCACGGCGAAAAAGAACATTGGTATTAGCATGAACCATAACCTAATGCCAGAGAAGGTTAAACAAGCAATTGCCATTATCCAATAAAATCCTTCAGAAAACTGGACCTTAGCAGTTGAATTGTTACTAAACTGGAATTTATACAAAGGATAGGTGACTACCCAAACCATAGTCCCAATTACCACTGATTTGCTTACGTCCAAGGTTAGCATGAAACACAGACCAATTAGGTATGGAATCACAATCGGGCTTAGTAATATTGAGATAATTGGTTTGGAATCCTGCGATTTATGCTCATTGCGGATATACTGAGAAAGTGCAGTTGAGGCAAGATAAACTGCACATGCAGCACCTAAACCACGCGGAATCATGGCAGAAAAATCAAGTCTATTCTGACTGTAAACTAGAATACTAACAAAGGTCACAAAGGTTACGACCTCAAGCGCAAACATTCTACCTACTGCCATTTGGGGTCGGAAAAAGTAGAGACAGAATAACACTCCAACCACCCATGTTAGCAAGGCTGGCAAGGTGTTGCTATTGCTATCGAATTTTGTCTCATCTGAAACCAATTCCCAATTAATTTCATCATTGCTTGTCACCACATCGCCACCGTTGAAGAATGCGTAACGTTGTTGAGCAGCCTGCCAGTTCCATTGCTCAATAGCTGCCTTTTGAGAATCATCATAGACTAAGATATCCAGCGGTATTTGCCCGTTTAGTTGCACAGGAAATGGCTGATGAATCAATGCGGCTGTGAGGGCGGAAATGTCTCTCTGATGGGCATCTTGGCTGGTTTGTGGTTTGATATCCGGTCCTTTGATTAATGCCCTCACGTCTCTTGTCACCTGTTCTGCAGAACCATGGGTTCCTGACTCGGTCATGCCGTGGTCGGCGGTGATAATGATGTTCCAATCATCACCTAGAATGTCAACTAATTGAACTATTTTTTTATCAATATCAATCATCTTTTCAGCATACTCAACAGAATCGATTCCCCATGTATGCCCCACCTTATCCGGACCAGAAAAATGCGCAGCTATGGTATTATGGCTGTTATTTTCATTAATTGAAACTACAAGGTCGTAGGTTTCATCATCGCCCTCATAATAATCAGAATGACCTTTGAAAGTGTAAATAAAATCAAGGCTTGACTCCGCATCATACATGTTTCCCATGACATAACTGCCAATCATTATCACATCGTGCTGCGGGCTTTCTGCCGCCAATAGCCACGGGTCGACACCGCCGGGATGATTGAGATCAAAGTTATTCAGACCGTCCACCGGGTCATTAGGAACACCTGTCATCATCTCTTTTACACAAGTAGCCGATAAGGTCAACGGACCAGTGGTTACGCGCAATACTGAGTATTCACTTAGCCGACTGTTTAACTCTGGCATCATTTCATCATCCAGCATTACATCGGTTCCAACTCCATCTAGAATTATCAAAATGAACTTATTTGATGGCCCCTGTAGAAATTCTGGTTGCTCGACCACACCTGCTGGATGCTCAGTCGCAGAATAGACATTTGGCGCCACGAATATTAGGGGAATCAAAATTAGCAGCGTAATAACAACAATGGGTGCGAGGTATTGTTTTGTTGTCAAACCTTAACCACCTTGCACAACATGAACAGGACTACATCTGCGCAGTCTTTTCTGAAGTCAATATTACATTATTTTTTGCGTCTTACATGCTTGCAATATTCGCTTCGTATGTTGTTTACAGCAATCATCGTGAGTCACAAATTATCCAATCTCATTGACAGTTAGATTTGAAAGGCTTTCAGCAATGGCATCATCATGCAAGGGAGATTAAGTCTAATTTCTCTATGTATCATCAGTTTACTCATTGCAGGCTGTATAAAACCAGATGAACAAAATTGGGGCGGAGTAGGTGACTATCAGGTAACAGGAGAGTGGTTTAGCGTTGAACTGGAGTCCAAAATTGATTATTATCAAGATGGCGAAAACGTCACTTGGAGCGTTGAATCAACCACAGTTAGCGAATCAATCAACACCTTCGGCGGCAACGTGGTTGGAATATTGCTTGAGGTAAACTACCTCACTGAAGATGAAACCGCCAATCCTGGTTTGTGTTTAGGCATAGAAGGTAATGTTGCAGACACTATTTCAGCAACCGCAAATAAGGGATTATGGAGCCTCTCACAATCTGGTACTAACCCCGGCAGTCACGTTGTTAACCTTACATGGCACAACAATTCGATACTTGAAAATGTCAATATTTCAGGTTTGTCGGAAAAAGAAATTTACCACCAACTGGCCTTTGGTGAAGAATCACGCGGCACCTACAATATATCACTCCAGGTTGATGCAGAAGCATTCGATGGACCCACGTGCACACACACGGATGAAGGCGAGGATGTTGAAACAATAGTTAGTTTGCTAATACTTGATTTCACGATTACCAGCCAAGGTGAGGAGACACAGGATGTAACAGCACTCGGAGCTGGTGATGGTGAAATTTCGCTATTGCTATTTACCCCATGGTTTGTCGCAATTTTTGCCTTAGTTGGATACATTTCGATTAACAAAACTAGATTTCAACTGGACATGCTCCTTGAGGAAGATGACCTAGAAACAAACGATGATGTAGTTGTCGGAATAATTGTTGAGGAACAAACTACTGAAGATGGTAATTCATTAGTTGAAAGTTACAGATCAAGAGTTCTTACTCTGTGTGCACTGTATGTTGCGCAAGGAATACCTTGGGGCTTTATGACTGTCACCTTCGTGACATACTTGGCACTAGAAGGCGTAGGCGCTGGTAAGTTGGCACTTCTGCTAACCCTGGGAACGTTGCCTTGGTCAATAAAATTCCTCTGGGGACCAGTTATCGACCGATTCCAGTATCGAGAAATGGGGCGCAGAAGGCCATGGATATTGGCTGCTCAAACCGGAATGGTAATTTTTCTCTCGGCAATTCTCTTCGTTCCAGATCCTGCATCTAATGTTTTACTAGTATCGATTATGTTTTGTGTTTACAACATATTTACTTCACTACAAGATGTTGCCACGGATGCCTTAGCAGTTGACATTTTACAGCCCAATGAAATTGAACAGGTTAATTCCTACATGTTCACATCTAAGTCTATCGGTGGGATTATTGGGGGTGCGGGACTTGGTTCGGTCATCAACATTCTTGGCATTAAGGGGGCAATTGCATTACAAATCCCGATACTCGTTGTAATAATGCTGGTTCCCATATTTATGACAGAGCGGCCAGGAGAGAAGAGATTTCCGTGGAGTGAGAGTAAAATTATTGTTGTTGACGAAGCCAGAGAACAACCAAATTTCAAGACCATTTTTACCAACATAAAAACTGCTTTGAATATCAAAGCTGCCCAACTCGGTGTGTTACTAAGCCTAACCGTTTCATTATCGTTCTTTTTGATTCCAGTATTACCATTACTATTCGTTCGTGAGTTGGGCTGGACAGAGGAACAATTCAATCAAACAAAAGGTGGTGTAATACTAATTGTGACGATGCTCGGCTATCTTGTCGGTGGAATATTGGGCAAAAAAATCGGAGGTAAAGCGACGATTATTTACGCAGCGATTGGGACTGCACTGACGACCACCATTTGGGGCCTCACAGAAGGTTTGTGGAGTGAAGGCATATTCATGATGACCGTATGGTCTGTGAGAACATTTGGTTGGGCTGTTGTAATGGTAAATACTTACTCTTTAATGATGAAAGTTACTTGGGGAGAAGTTGGAGGTACCCAATTCACTGGTTATATGGCTATGATGAATTTGAGTGCAATTATTGGCTATCAATTGGCTGAACCATTCGCCTCTAGATTTGATTATCCAACCCTGTTTGTCCTGGCTGCTGTCTTTGAAACATTGGTTGTTTTAGCGGTGATGTTCATCGATCCGGACCA
>DUJJ01000184.1:6545-10916 GCA_013329865.1 Candidatus Poseidoniaceae archaeon | reverse complement strand
AAGAATTTACTGAACAACAAAGTTTTTCCATCTTTTCATGTAATTGATAAACACCTCACTTAACGCAACGCTACGCAAATGTGCCTCAGAGAATGGTGGTCGTTCAGGTGTGTAGTTTGGATCATTGAGGTTTTGCGGCCAATCCGGATGGGCAATTCCAACCCTCGCAACTCCAACTATGTCTGCACCCTCATTCATCAACCATTGAGCGTCTTTAGCGTCCCATATCGCACCGGTCGATATCAGTGGGAAGTCTGGTGGGATGACGTTCCGGAAACGTTTAGTGAGCGTTTCAGGATTGCCATCGTCAGATTGTTGGAACACGTCCCAACACGATATGTGTAGCATATCAATCTCAGCATTGCACAGAATCTGAGCAAGTTTCAGGCTGTCATCAAGATAAATTCCCGCCTTTTCGATGATTGGTGAAATTCTCACAGCAATCAAAAACTGCTCGCTTGTAACGGCCCTAATAGATTCAATGAGTTCCAATAAAAACCTGGACCGGCCGTATATATCACCACCCCATTCGTCAGTCCGTCGATTGGTTTTTGCCCCCAAAAATTGGCAAATCAGGTAGGAGTGCGCGCCGTGTAACTCAATACCATGAAACCCTGCTTTCTCACAACGTATTGCTGCATCAGTAAAAGACTGAATCATTTGTCTAACTTCCTGCGAAGACATGGCGTGAGTATATTCTCCATCCATACCCTGCTCGGTATTTTCACTCGCTGATATCGGCCTAACACCATTGACTGCTCTTGGAGCGCGCATGCCGCCATGGAATAACTGCACTAGACTGATGGTCCCCGTTAAGTTGAGTTTTACCGCTAGTTCGGTCAGCCCGGGTATTTGGTGGTCTCCCCAAACACCCATCTCGCCTTCCCAACCTCTGCCTTTTTCTGTCACGTTGGCTGCCGCGGTGGTAGTTACAGCAAAATCACCCTCAGCCCTTCTTACCAACCAATTGATTTCGTCATCCGACAGCGTACCATCCTCATGACTTTGCTTGTTGGTCATGGCGGCAAGCAGACTTCGATTCTTCAAAACATGACCGCGCCCTATAATCATTGTATCTGCAGGCTTCATTGAACCACCGAGGCATCTCTGTTTAATGAGTTAATCTAAAGTGGCTAAGTGAATGTTTAGTTTACGCACGCACTGCTGATTTACCCTCACTTACAGAGAATTATTGCGGCGTGGTGAACACGAAGACCTGACTAATTCAATGCTTCTTGATTCTTGAAGCTTCCACCCACTCATCCCAACTAGTATCAAATCCCATATAATGAACGTGATACTTATCATTGGCAATCTCTTTGATCAATCCATCCCACCATTGACCTCCCCACTCGACTTTGACTTGTTGTCCTGAAATAAATTCAGGCTCATTAAATGGATGATTTGCCGGCCGTTGTTTCCATCCTGTTGGGCCGACGACATAGATGGTGTTTCTTGTCTCAACACGAGCTGTTGCTCGATTATCGTAGGTTATTTTGATAATTTCAGATGATCGTATTGATGTGTCACCTAACTTTGGATGACCATAGGCAAATCCTACCAAAACTTGGTCGTCAATTGCTGCGTCATCGATAATGACCTCTGGTTTGGGGTCAAATGGTTGAACCATTATTTTCGCCAAATCTTTGTAGTTCAATTCCGAATCTAGGCTTATGCCCATTTCGGCAAAAAGTTGCTCGGCTTCGTTAATATCCAAAGCGTCACCCATCCCTGTGAGTATCTCGAATAATTTCCGAGCGTGAATCGTGCCAGAATTATCGTCGTCAAAGACCGCAAACGAGTCAATCAATTCCTGTTCTTCTTCACAAATCTGGTCAACATACAATTTCGTAGCCTCGGAATCCGGTTGTATTGCGATTCGTGCCGCCGGAACTGATGATTCGACGTCGCCATCATCAAAGTGTATCAAATAGTTACCATCGGCCTCGATCCCAGCGATTTTACCCGGAAAAAAAGTACCATAGTTTTTCCAGTCAACTAATACTCTATCACCTAATGAGAGGGTTGTATCATCGGTTTGGGATATTTCAGTTTCAATTACCTCTTCCATTTTTGAACTGGTTTCATGTTTATTTACCATCCCTAATCGCTCTAAAGCTGAAATTACCGCACCTGTAACAGCGTCAACATCGTTATTGATAACGGTCTTATTGTGTATCACATCGCCTGCGATGACTGAGTCTTGCATGTTTAGGTTTTGATTATTAGCCGGTGGTGCAGGGATCCATTCGGAACCGGTCCACAGATATTTACCGTCTGGGCTAAGGACAGTGTCGGGCATAATCCAACGAGCCAGACAACGGATAAAGTTATTCTGACTTGGTCTCATTCATCTTCTTGTGAGATTTTACTACTAGGGAATAATTTGTCCAGCCATTTAGGTGACCACCAATTGGCCCTACCCATCAGACGCATGGTTGCGGGAACCACCAAAGCTCGGACAATTGTTGCATCAAGTAGAATTGCTAGCGCTAAACCAAAACCAATTTGTTTTAGGATGACTACCGAAGATAAGCCAAACGCACTGAATACCACGACCATGATTGCCGCAGCACCGGTAATGAGACGGCCAGTCTTTTGCAAACCGTTAGCTACGGCCAAGGTGTTATCACCAGTTCTCTCCCATTCCTCATGGATTCGGGATAGCATCAAAACTTCATAATCCATAGACAAGCCAAATACTATGCAAAACAGGATAACCGGATTAGTCGTTTCGATTGGTTGTGGAGTGAAATTAAGGAACTCGGCGCCATAACCCCATTGGAACACGAAAACCAGCATACCAAACGATGCTGAAACAGATAAAATATTCATTACGATGGCCTTAATTGGTATTATTACGCTTCTTACCTGAATAAAGATTAACACTATGGTGGCGATTAGGATAAACGCAATTGCAACTGGCAAATTCTCGACTATTGCATCTAGAACATCCAAACTGTAAGCGGCAAATCCAGCAACCATCAAAACACCCTCATCACCCATCGTCAAATCTGCTAACAAACCACCTCGTTCAGCTCTAAGGTCAGAAACAAAGCTGCGACTGTCCTCGCCGGTTATCGGTCCATCAAGTGAAAATATCAGATATGTGATATTATTAGATAGAAACTGGGTGCGGAAATAATCTCGCTTGGTGATGGTCTCATTGTCTAAGAATTCATCTGGTGTTTGCCAAAATTGCAAAACCTCAGACTGGTTCATTGTTGATTCTGGTAGAGCATAACCAAAGGTATCGAGTACCCTTGTATCATTGAGATAATTTTTCATCCATTGATGAACTGCTATGATGTTATCCTCCTGCAGTGGATCTTCACCATCAAAATCAATCACCACCATCGCAGCATTTACTGCGTCTTGTGGCCATTTTTCATCCATCAGCTCAAAGCCTACTCGCGTTTCATCATCCGGTGGTAATGCATCACGGGATGCAATCGAGAAATCTGCCTGCAAGAATGGTAGTCCAGCGCCCAACAAAATGACTAATGTCGGAATCAACACTGCCCACGGTCGCTCCATGACGAAGTTAGCAATCCTTGCCCACGCCCCGTCTTCTTTTTCGTTTTCAGTGCTAAAGGCAAATGGTATCTTACCCTTGAATACCCGATGACCAAGCAAAACGAGAATTGCAGGTAGAACGATTACCGAAAATACCATGGCAATGCTAACTGCTAATGTTCCCCCAATACCTAGGCTTGGTAGCCCAGTATTTTCGAAAAACAACATACCCATGAGCCCAATTGCCACGGTAATGCCGCTAAAGAAGACTGCTTTCCCTGCGGTAGCTGTTGTCATTGCGGTTGAGGTTTTGATATCACGTCCTAGGTTCAACTCTTCTCTAAATCGATTGACCATGAATAATGAGTAGTCGACAGAAACGCCAATACCAATCAAGGTGATGATGTTCAGCGAGTATTGCGTAACATCGGTTACGTTCGACAACCATATAGTTACACCCATGGCTGAAACAACAGTCAGCATGGCAACGCCAATTGGTAGTACTGCAGCAACAATTGTGCCGAACACAATACCTAAAATAATCAGAGAAAGCGGTCCAGAGATTAACTCAGCCTTGATTAAATCCTCTTGAATCCTAACATCAAATACTACATCGATGGCAATACCACCGGTTCGCCATGAATTGAATTCAGAATCAACGTCGATGTTATCCCAATTATCAGCGAACAATTGTTTTGCCTCTTTGCGGTCAAGGTAAATTGTTACAACGTTTTTTGCCCAAAAGCCATCCTCATCTTGGTGAGTAAACTTTGCGCGCTTTTCTCCTGTTGTCTCCCAAGAATACTCTATTGTGACATCATCCATCTCTGAATAATCTGCTAGTGCAGCGATAAC
>DUJJ01000184.1:0-6166 GCA_013329865.1 Candidatus Poseidoniaceae archaeon | reverse complement strand
CAAAGTGAATCTTTCCACGCCTTCTTCATCTGAGGCAAATGCACTGTCACGCAGGTCGCCAGCCTCAACCGACTCTAGATCACCCTCGCCCCAAGATTCAGCCCAATTTGGACCCATCGAGATTAGTGAGCCCATCATTAAACACAAGAAAATACCGATAATCAGCACTTTTTTGTGATGGTCGTAAACCTTTTCCCCGAGTTTGTAAAATGCTCGTCCTTCAAGCATTTTAGGGTCAGTAGACCACTCCATACTCTAATGGGTAAGAATTGAATATTTCAAGTGATGTTTTGCTATTGGTGATAACTCAGACACAGATACGAGTATTGATAACCGTTGCGTAACAATCTTACCTTATGGCAAGGGCGTTATTGGGAGGTGGTTGCTTTTGGTGCACAGAAGGAGCATACAAACGCATGAAGGGTATTACATCTGCACTCCCTGCGTATGCCGGTGGACAAACTGTCAATCCAGATTACCGGTCAGTTTGTGATGGTATCACGGGACACGCAGAAATAGTTGAGATTCAATTTGAGGAAAGCATAATTTCTTTTGATACAATCTTAGATATTTTCTTTACTGTTCACGACCCTACACAACTAAATCGACAGGGTAATGATGTCGGAACTCAATATCGGAGTTGCATCATGCCTATTGACGATGAGCAACGAACAATCGCTGAGCAAAAAATCAATGAGATGCAACCGATTTTTAATCATAAAATCGTCACTACAATCGAAGAACCAATCAATTTCACAATAGCTGAAGAGTATCACCATGATTACTATGCCAGAAATCCATATCAAGGATATTGCATGGCTGTTGTCGGACCGAAAATCTCCAAAATCCGCAAAAAATTTGCTCACCTCTATTAGGGTGAAATTCAATAGACGGCTATTACAGGCAGGTCCATGGTGAATAAGATACCAACGCCTCCAACACCCGTGAATGAACCCGTTCTTGGATACTTACCTGGAAGTCCAGAGCGTGTCGAGCTCAAGGCTGAATTAGTCAGACAGAGTTCAGAAGTTGTTGAAATACCGTGTATAATCAACGGAGTAGAAGTTTACACAGATAATGTTGTTGAACAAGTTATGCCCCATAATCACAGTCACGTGATTGCGAGAGTTCACTTGGCTGGAGAACAAGAAGTTAACAATGCAATAAATGCTGCATTATCAGCCCACCAGAGCTGGTCAACAATGCCATGGGATGCCAGAGCAGCAATATTTCTGAAAGCAAGCGAATTGCTCAAGGGTAAGTATCGGGCCAAAATTAATGCTAGCACAATGATAAACCAATCAAAAACTTGTCATCAGGCAGAGATTGACTCTGCTTGTGAATTAATTGACTTCTGGCGATTTAATGTTCAATATGCACGGGAAATTTACGAGGATTTGCAACCACCTGTATCGCCATCTTCAATGTGGAATTCCAGTGAAGTACGACCACTGGAAGGTTTCGTATTTTCTGTCACACCGTTCAATTTCAGTAGCATTGCGGGTAACCTACCATCTTCAGCAGCAATCATGGGTAATACTGGGGTTTGGAAGCCAAGTCGCAATTCATACTTATCCAATTACTACCTAATGCGACTGATGATGGATGCTGGTTTACCCGACGGAGTGATCAATTTCATTCCCGGTAAAGCCAGTATGGTTGGTGATATATGTCTCTCACATCCTATGCTTGCAGGAATCCATTTTACTGGCTCAACCTCAGTGTTTAGACAAATGTGGAAGGATGTAGCAAACAATTTAGCCAATCTCCGGTCATACCCAAGAATTGTTGGAGAGACCGGTGGTAAAGATTTCATTGTTGCACATCCAAACTGCGATCAGAAGGCACTAACTGTAGCGCTAATTAGAGGTGCTTTCGAGTATCAGGGACAGAAATGTAGTGCAGCAAGTAGAGCCTACATACCTGAGTCTGTATGGAATGCAATTAGCGATGACTACGTAAGCGAAGTTAGTAAGATATCTGTCGGCGACCCAAAGGACTTCTCCAATTTTATGGGTGCAGTAATTGACCGAAAATCCTTCGATAACATTGCCGGATACATCGACCGTGCCACTCAGGATTCTGGCTGCGAAATTATCACTGGAGGCAAATACGATGACTCAACCGGGTATTTTGTTCAACCCACGACAATACTTTGCTCAGATCCTAACTATGAAACCATGGCAGAGGAGATCTTTGGCCCTGTATTATCAATATACATCTACCCCGACCACGAGTTTCATGAAACATTAACCCTGTGCGATAACACTTCTGAATATGCGCTGACTGGGTCGATTTTTGCTGCTAATCGAGAAGACATTGAGGTTGCAATGGCGGCATTGAGGTATTCTGCAGGAAACTTCTACATCAACGACAAGCCAACCGGCGCAGTGGTCGGGCAACAACCATTTGGCGGGGCCCGTGGTAGTGGAACAAACGACAAAGCTGGCTCCCCACTGAACTTGCTAAGATGGGTAAGTCCACGGTCAATCAAGGAGACCTTTGCTCCACCACATGATTGGACCTATGGTTTCCTGAATGAATGAAGAGGCAACTTCTTACTCTTGTCAACATGGTTGACTGATTCGGTAAGAACTCTTGGTTCAAATCCATTACTGACCAATGAAATAAGCCACCAACCAACGGAAAGTAAAGGCGTAGAAATTAGCATAACTAGGCAAAGGAATACTATTACGTTACCTTCCGCAAGATTCCACGAATACCAACTTGAAGCGATCATTGCAATGACAAAAAACAACCTTGATGCCTCGCTTGGTGTCGACCACCCACGGTGGTCTTTCCTAGGAGCAAACAAAAATTCCATTACTCCCATGCTGCCAACTTGGTGGTCAATGTTAAAAATGCCTGTTTGAGATTTTGATGCCGGAGTATTATTCAAATTAGACTCCTAGGGTCAACCCCGCAGTGATGATTGCTATGGCCGACTGCTGATTTTTCAGTGACGAGTGATGGGCGAACTGAGCGGGACACAACATTCATTGTCAGGGAAAATTATGCAGGGGGTACCACAAACTAGATTGTCACCTGCACCAAACAATCTGTTTCTATCCCAAAAATCATCACCTTGGAAAACGATTTTTTCGATGCTCACATCGGTGATGATTTTATTTTTCTTTGTCCAGATTTTTGTCGTTGTTGTCTTCGGCTTTGTCGATGGAGATATGGACGGTGATTTGGGCCCAATGGACCCGCTTCTGGTAATCTTTGGAACTATTTGCTCGACCCCTTTCTTGCTGTTGTTCCTAATTGCTAGAAAACCAAAATTAGCACACGTAGTCCGACTAGATATCAGTAATCAAGGCAGTAACGCCCATTACATTACACCCGGTACCCTAATCCAATCGACAAATCCGACCGTTTTACAGCATCACTTAATCCATAATACGTCACCATTAGAAATGCCAAGTGTTCGGCAACTTTGGCTTATATTTGTAATCGGCACTTTGGTTTCTAGCGTTTTTATGGCACCGATATTAGTTACAAGTGTCAATGCAGTTACGTTATTGTTGTTTTTTATTGTCGCCCTCCCGGCATGGATAATTGGCTTTTCTACACCGGTATTTGCCTGGTGGTCAACCTCGAATGAGTATTTTGGCCTCAGTACGACTCGCAAACAGGGTGAATGGATGCTGGTTGCTGGTATGCTTTCAACACTACCGGCACTGCTGATCAATTCACTAATATCTCCAATAATTATCAACTTACTTGGACTCTCGGTCACCGACGAATATAGCCTTGGCTTTGGCATGATTTTGTTCCTGTCTGCCCCGATTGGTGAAGAGATCTCCAAAGCGCTGGCAGTGCTGTGTTTAGCCCGATTTATCGATTCCTCAAAACGAGGTTTTCAAATTGGTTTTTCCGTTGGTCTTGGCTTCGCATTGCTAGAAAATATGACTTATATCCTAAACTCTTTACTTACTGGTGAAGGCGCTGCGATAAGCTTTGTTTTTACCGCAATACTTCGGGCGGTAGGTTCAATTCCCGGCCACGCTACTTGGACTGCCATTTCTGGTTATGCAATAGGGAAATATGTCGTTAATAGAAGGTCAAACAACCTAACTGGGAAAAGTTACACTGATACTATATCATCATCAGATTCGCAATGGATTCTATTTGATAATAAATCTGGACTACCGATAATTTCCTCCAAAACAAGAAAATTACCGAATTTACCATCCTGGCTGTCTGCTGGTCAGCAAAAGATGGTCAGAATAACCGGTAACCCTGTCACTGCTGTGGCAATTGCAATAATATTTCATGCAATTTGGAATGGTTCTCTGTGGTCCATTAGTGTATTATTGAAGGATTCTTCAATTATGGTGCAATTACTTACTAACATGACTATGATTTTCCTGTTAATCCTAATATTGTGGATTATTTTACGTCGATTAATTCCGTTTGCCCTGCTGACAGATTGAAATAAACCGCCATAAGGACTCTAAATGCCCATTAAATAGGGAAGCAAATTTAAGTTACGCTCGGTCGACCATGACTAGGGAAAATCATGGATTATCTGGTTGAAGGTATAAATCTGGGTAATATGATTGTCACCTCAATCGTGATGATTGTTCTGGTTGTTGCATCAACCAAAGCGAGAGTTTTGGATACCGCAGGTGTTGCCGCAGCAGTGTTTATCGGGTTATTGGTTGGACTTCTAGGACATTGGACTTGGTTACTCACTCTTCTCGCATTTTTGGTAGTTTCACACTTAGCAACAAAGTGGAAATTTGAGGATAAAAAAGCCAGAAATATGTCAGAAAGTGATGATGGACACCGCGGATGGGTCAATGTATTTGCTAATGGCGGCATACCAGCGCTAATCGCTACAGGCGCATTTTTGCTCGAGGAATGGGAGTTCGGTTTGTGGATGTTCGGTGCGGCAGTATCAGTCGCCGCAGCCGATACTTTTGCTAGCGAGTTTGGCTGTCTGGATGACAACGTGAGGATGATCACCACTTTCAAAAAATGTGAACCGGGAATTAATGGCGGCTACTCAAAAACCGGTCAGGTCGCCGCACTTGGTGGTGCCCTGATAATTGGTGTAATGACGTTTTGTGCATGGTATGTTACCAATATCGACAAAGCAGTAAGCGAGGGTATCTCTTTGACGGGTGCGGTGGTTGTTATCGGTTGGATTGGCTGCCAAATTGATAGTCTACTGGGTGCATGGTTTGAAAATCGTGGCTACCTTACGAAAGGTGGAGTAAATGCTTTGGCTATCACCTCTGGAATGTTGATTATGCTTGCTTGGTTAAATTATTGATAACAAACAGGAGATACTTATTCAACTAATAACAACTCGAACAATCATGGCCAACCGGGCAATTAGCATAATTTTGCTAATTTTACTAGCCGGTGTGATTGCTGCTAGCACTGTAAGCGCCCAAGATGACTCATACAAACCCGGCTACATAGACTGGGAAGTGAATCCTGTCGAGCAGTTATTTGTTGAAGGGATGACTGAAACATCTGCGGTCTTGCAAAGAGAAAGGCCAGACCAAACCGAAGGTGGAATTAGTTTGGACCCATTATTCAACGGTGAAATATTCACCATACAAAGCCAACCAGTGCAGACCGGTTTTTCACAAACGGTGAAAATGACGGTTTTCTTTTCCGTATACCTAGACGATAATGTTGGTCCTGAAACCTGTTTCAGACAGCAGACTACGTCACTACAACTGTCAGATGCTACAACAACTCTTACGTATACTGTCAGCCTAGGCGGTGAACAAATTTACCAAGAATCGGTTACTGAGATTGTTGACGAGATAACCTCTGGTCAAGCAATGAATTTCTCTGGCGCTGAGAACGAAATCAACATCACAGCAAATCCCGGAGACGTATTTACACTATCCCTCAGTGGGGTGCATAACTGCCTAGGATCGAGTGTAATGGTGCAATGGGGCGGTGGTCCAGAGCCGCAAAACTCTGGCGGTATTATCATGATTGGCACCCTCTATCAACCAGAAATGCGGATGATTTTAGATGAAGCAAATATCGCTCATATTGAGTTTGAACCGTTGATGCCATGGGGTGCAACAGATATCAGAGATATCAAATGGGAAATTTGGGGTCCCCTGAAGGATTTCGAAAAAATCTCATTATCCAATGATAATAAATTGGAAGATTCTACTGGAAAAACGCT
>DUJJ01000109.1:476-4399 GCA_013329865.1 Candidatus Poseidoniaceae archaeon | reverse complement strand
GGAATTATGGGAGCGAATAGTTGAGCGTGACATCTGCATTGACCTCGGTAGCGACCAAACATCACTCCACAACCCCTACCAAGGAGGCTATTTTCCGGCAGACTATACCTACGATGAAAGCTCAGCAATGATGTCTAATGACCCAGAAAAGTTCGCTAGAGAAATACGAAAAACCTTGATTCGTCATGCAAATGCTATTAATTTACTAGCAGAACAAGGCATGTTTTTTTGGGATTATGGTAATGCTTTCTTATTAGAAGCGTCACGAGTTGGAGCAGATGTTCTGAAGCCTGATGGTCAGTTTAAATATCCTAGCTACGTTGAAGACATAATGGGTCCTATATGCTTTGATTATGGGTTCGGCCCATACCGGTGGGTATGTACTTCTGGTAACCCAAGCGACCTCGCTAAGACTGATGAAATCGCAAAAAGTGTGCTGCAAGAACTTGCTGGTTGCGCGACATCTGAAATTCTACAACAACTTACCGATAACATTAGGTGGATTGAACAAGCAGGACAAAATGAATTAGTTGTCGGTAGTCAGGCAAGGATACTATACGCTAATGACGAAGGTCGGCGTAAAATCGCATTAGCGATGAATGAAGCAATACGTTGCGGTGAGATTTCCGCACCAATAGTACTAGGCCGGGATCATCACGATGTATCTGGAACTGATAGTCCATACAGAGAAACCGCGAATATCAAAGATGGTTCAATGTTTACTGCTGATATGGCCGTACAAAACTTTGTTGGCGATGCATTCAGAGGCGCTACATGGATAAGTCTCCATAACGGTGGTGGTGTCGGCTGGGGCGAGGTAATAAACGGTGGATTTGGTATGCTAATTGATGGTAGTGATGCTGCTGCTGAGCGAATAAATTCAATGCTACATTGGGATGTTAACAATGGTGTGGCGCGAAGAGCTTGGGCGCGAAATCCAGGGGCAATTTCAGCAATTAATACTGCGATGGAAGAGAACGAGTTGCTCAAAGTGACATTACCTAGTTTGACCGATGATGCAATCTTTGATGAATTAATGAAGTGATTACATGGAACAAAATGTTGCTCTAGATGGTAGTACTATTTCGCCAGCTGAGGTAATGGCGGTGGTAAATGGTAAGGCAATACTCGAACTTACCGAAGGGGCTTGGAACCGAATAATTCGTGCTCGAGGGACAGTTGATGAGATACTAGCTTCAAATGAAACTGTCTATGGAATTAATACTGGTTTTGGCTCCTTGGTTAATACCAAAATTGACCCCGAGCAATTACAAGAATTACAAGTAAACTTGATTCGGTCACATGCCACCGGACTCGGCGAACATATGGGAAAGAATGCCGTCAGAGCAATGATGATTGCTCGTATCAATTCTTTTGCCAAAGGATTCTCCGGAGTTCACCCGAATATAGTTCAACAGTTAATTGATTTTGTGAATTTACAAATTACGCCTTATGTTCCACGCATTGGTAGCCTTGGAGCAAGTGGCGATTTAGCACCATTGTCGCACATGGCACTTACATTAATTGGCGAGGGAAAGGTTGTCAAAGACGATGGTGAGATTAGCAATACTCGAGAGGTGTTAATTGACAAAGGGCTAATTCCAATTGAGTTACATGCAAAGGATGGGTTATCATTAATCAACGGGACTAGTCAAATGCTGAGTTACTCGATATTATCTTTAGATATACTCAACAACCTACTGCCTATTGCCGACGTGATATATTGTGCTAGTTTAGACGCATATGGTGGCACGATGGCCCCAAATGATGCTAGAGTGCACGATGCCAGACCGCATCCTGGTCAATCTACGGTGGCCAGACGTGTGAGGCAAATAATGGCTGATTCTAAAATTCAACAATCCAATTCCGATTACAAGCGGGTTCAAGACCCATACTCATTTAGATGCGCACCCCAAGTTCAAGGTGCTGTATACGAAGCTCTCCTCGGCATGCACTCCACTGTCGACATCGAACTTAACAGTGCTACGGATAACCCTCTAATATTTCCAGAAGCGTCGTCTTTGCAGGAGCGTGTTGTCTCACAAGGAAATTTTCATGGCGAAGTATTAGCCCTCTGTGCCGATAGGATGGCACTGGCTCTATTTGAGCTAGGTTCAATTTCAGAACGTCGCATGGACCAGTTGCTGGATGCCAATAAAAGTAATCTGCCACCATTCCTAGCCTCTACCACAGGTTTGGAATCAGGTTTCATGATAGTTCAATATAGCGCTGGAGCAGCATTGGGCGAATTGCACGGTCACTCAGCACCAAGGACAGCATTCTCAACCTCTACATCAGCCGGCCAGGAGGACCACGTCAGCATGGGTGCAACTGCGTGTTGGAATCTTTACCAAGCATGTCACAGAATATCAGAAGTACTTGCTTGCGAGTTACTCATCGCTTCAGAAGCAATGACTTACAGCAATCTAGAATCTTCTTCATTTGTCAAATCCCTGATCAAGTTATCTCGGACAATCGCACCAGAATTAGATGGAGATCGTTCTACTAGTGAAGAGATAAATCAAATTGCAATGCATTTGAGAGATGGTTCTTGGCTGGCTCGCATTGAGGCAGAAAATGGGAAATTGTCACGGTGAAGAGTAGTATTTTTTCTCTAACTCATCTAAACCCGTTAACTGTCTAACTCTAAACATATCAACGGCAATTTGTGTAGCATCCAAATACTGTTGATTGGCGTGTATAAATCGCTCAATCTCCGTCGCTCTTCTTACTTTTTCTTCGACTAGTTTATACAACTGATATGCATCTTTTTGTTGATATGCTAGTGCTGGTTCAATTACTGATACGTCTAGACCAAGTCGTCGCCATTGTAGTATTCTCTTGACTAATATCTCTCTAGTGAATCCAAACTCCGGTAATTTTGCTAGATACGCCAATCGAGGACCGCCATCGATGCCCAATTCGTGCTGGAATAGCGTATCAGCTGGTTCATCTGGGTTTGATAATTCTTCATTAACAACAACGATATCAGGTGATTTAACAATTATTTTTTCTGTAAGATATTGTAGTTTTACCATCCAATCAGAATCAAAAGCTAGAGCGTCAATGCATATTACCAACACATCGTTACTTGCTTTAATCCTATCAAACAACAATGACAATGACGCTAGTAAGTTGTTTGACGTAGTTTCATCATTTATCAATTCCAAGCCATCGAGGATGAAAAAATTGCTCTCATCGTCACTACTGTGCTCGATAATTCGTGAAATTTCTGCTAGATTAGGTGCTATTGAATTTCCTTCGGTTTGCTTGGTAATCCAATAGTTTGACACCATGGATAAATCTAATTTCTCTATTAAGCGTCGAGTTGGCAACCTAGTAAACAAGGTAAAGCGATAATCATGATTAAGCTCAATCAACATTTCTAGTTCTGCAATAAAGCGTTCGTAGGTAGAAAAATCGTAGAGGTAAACACTACCACGACATACCTCCATTGGGTCACCTGTTTACCAATAAGACCAATCATATATACATTTGAGCCTAATTTACCAGTCAATCATTATATCATGGGTTGTTATGCGATAATTGGGTGTGACAATGTCGGATACCGAAAGTAAAGAAGTCCCTATGGCAGAATGTGGTTCGTGCAGAGCAATTATTCCACTTGATTCAAAAAAATGCTCCGAATGTGGTATAGGTTTCTCTGGCGTTTCAGACCAAGCACTGGGTGAGTGCGGCGCGTGTAATGCACTTGTGCCCATTGAATCAAAAAGTTGCCCTGAATGTGGGGTTTATTTTGTTGCGGATGACGTAATTACTGTACTGAGTGAATGGTTTGACAACACTGGCATAGAACCAGGGATGCTTTTTTCTAAATTTGATTCTGATTCGGATGGTTCTATCAATGCTGAAGAATTGAAGGATGGTCTACTAAAGATGAATCTAGCTGATTTACCCCCATC
>DUJJ01000109.1:0-144 GCA_013329865.1 Candidatus Poseidoniaceae archaeon | reverse complement strand
CAAATTGATCGATTAATAACTGAAGTTGATACAGATAATGACGGCGTGATAAGCCTAAATGAGCTTGTTGCCGCTGTCTCTGGTGAGGATGCAGTTGCGGCTGAAAGCACACAAACCGCGACAAAGCAATACTCTGAGAATGTA
>DUJJ01000147.1 GCA_013329865.1 Candidatus Poseidoniaceae archaeon | reverse complement strand
GATTGATTTGCTACGTCGGCTAATACTCAACATTCCGAACATGTTACTGCCACGGCTAGGTTATTATTAACCTGTAACAGAAATCTGTCTAGCACTTTATTCTGCAGCCTCAGCCGATCCTGGAGCGTTGAGATTACCCGTTATCATCATGACACCAATGACTATGTGGACTAACATAGTAACTGGGAATATCATGTCGAAATATGACGGATTATTGAGTATAGGTGCCATGCTAAAACCGAGACCTACTGGCATTAGTGCGGCCCACATGTAATCGGTTCCAGATGGTCGTTGCATCATGAACGCTGTCATGCCAACAAGTATCATGCCCATGCCCAACATCACTGGCATCATGGCCCAGCCCGAGTTAGCAGCATCCCAAGAACCTCGAACAGAAACCAATTGGTCAGCCTCACTTTCCCAAGCCAAGTCATCATCGGCATCTATGTCAATGTCTATGGCATTGATGGAATTTACGTTACCACCAAACCCAGCCATAAACAGAGCTAAGGCAGCGATTATGCACATCCCTGCTACTGTGAGCATTTGCTGGTGCATTTCTCCGGCACTCTTCTTCATTTGTTGAACCAGTAAGTATAGCCCACCAAACATAACGACGATGCCAACTGTTGCTATAGCAAGCATGATTATCAATGGCATTCGGTCTTCAGCGAACAGAATATCGGTCGCATCTGACCCAACCTCAGAAGTCTGTGGCCAGCTAAAAAAAGCTACCATCAGTAATATTGGTCCCCCAGCAAGCATGTATGGTGTTAAGTCTCTTCCCATAGGGAAAAATCACACTATCAACCTATAACCGTTGCTACATATGTGACTCTAGAGAGCCCCGTTTGATGGGTTACAGGTTATTACCACGTTGGCAAAAACAAGAATCACGCCGACTTGGTAGTCGATATAATCACTGCCGCAATCTTGTATGGGTCGCCGTTCGATGCGGGTCGGCGATCCTCTAGTCTACCCTTCCAGCCATCTTCAATGGTCCCGATTGGAATTCTAATCGATGCCCCTCTGTCAGATACTCCATAGGAAAACTCGTGAATTGACTGCGTCTCGTGCTTACCGGTCAATCTCATATGATTATCGGCACCGTATACATCTATGTGTTCCTTGATATTCTTGCCAAATGCTTCACAAATCTTGGTGAACACGGCTTCATCGCCAGAATCACGCATTGCTGTATTTGAGAAGTTGGCGTGCATTCCACTACCATTCCAGTCGGTATCGCCGAGTGGCTTGGGGTGCCAATCAATAGTTAGACCGTATTTCTCTGCATTACGTTCTGCTAGATATCGAGAAACCCAAATTTGGTCGCCCGCATCACGGGCGCCTTTGGCGAAGATTTGGTATTCCCACTGACCCGCGGCTACCTCGGCATTAATGCCTTCAACATTCAATCCGGCTTCCAGGCATTGGTTAAGATGGTCTTCAATAATTTCTCGGCCAAAGGCGTTAGCACCACCGACGGAGCAGTAGAACTGTCCTTGTGGGGTTTGGTCTCTTGGGAAACCGAGTGGTAATTTTGTCTCTGGGTCCCATAGGAAATATTCCTGCTCGAAACCAAACCAAAAATCATCGTCGTCGTCATCAATGGTTGCTCTGCCATTTGACTCGTGGGGTGTTCCATCTGCATTCAATACCTCACACATTACCAGGTATCCGTTGATTCGATCTGGGTCTGGGTAAATTGCTACCGGTTTTAGCAGGCAATCTGAGTCGCCACCATCTGCTTGGAGGGTCGAGGAACCGTCAAATGACCACATTGGGCACTCTGCTACTGTACCGCCGAAATCACTTCGAATCATCGTTTTACTGCGCATGCTTTGGGTCGGTTTATATCCATCTAGCCATATATACTCTAACTTCGCTTTATCTGTCATAGTTATCATTCGCGTCGAAATCAGTGTGGTTTATATAACATCCGTTCAGATTTTTTACAATAATTTGAGTGATTGATTATAATATTGACTAATTTGCTGGTCGTATGCTTTGACAATCACAGAATTTCTATGTTCATTGTGGTCAAATGCGCGCGTAACTAGTCTTAATTGGACATTTGAATAAAGTGCACATCTAAGTGATTGTCTGAGTAATTTATTCCGCCGGGGTAATTTATATCGGGGCGCTTCGACTGGAATTGCTATGGATGATAGCGTAATGAACATTGAAAATACCCCACAGATGAGGCAGTTTGCCCAACTCTGGATGATGAGTGGTGGCATGGTTCTTGCGACTGTGAAAGGTATCTTGGATGATGGCAGAAAAATCGAGATGCCCGAGATACCCGGTCGCGATTTTAATGGTGAGATTACAGAACTTCGTGATCTACTCAATGATATTGTCCAGAGGTTGAACTGATGGAAGTGCCCACAGGAAGCCATATCAGACGATGGCGGAAATCACTGGGAATTACTCAAACAAAGCTATCCGGCATGAGTGGCGTGGCCCAATCGATTATTGCTAAAATAGAAAACGAAGTCGTCGACCCAAGAGCGTCTACGTTAAGGAAAGTTGTAGAAGCATTGGCTAGATTTGAAAATCCTGACATGCTACACACCGTTCAGGATATCATGACTACTGACGTTGCTGCCCTGCGATATGAAGACACCATACAACTGGCGATAGATAGAATGGTCAAAGATGGTATTAGTCAATTGCCAGTATTGTCTGAGGACGGTTCAATTATTGGCATTATTTCAGAGGATAGTCTACTACAGAGAGGCGCGAATAGAAATGGAGTTGTGGGGCAGGTCATGCATACTAATCCGGCGGTGGTTGATATCGGCCTCTCAGTGGCAGAAGCTAGGCGGAGGTTGACTGAGGTTGAGGCTTTGCTAGTCATCGAGGCAGGTCTTTTGGTTGGCCTAGTAAGCAGGATGGATTTAGTCAGAGCGCTCCGCCTCAATAGCATTGCTTAGTCATTGATTATTTGCCGCTGCTTCTCCTTGAGGGGTGGTCAAAACATTGCTGCCGTCCCGGTATATCACGGGGATTTCAACAACTGAGGTTGTCGGAATAACGTGCATGGAACATGAAGGAGTACAAGCTGGGGGAAGGTAATCTTCGCCGGATTCTGAAATAACGAAGGTAATTCCGTGGTTAGCAGGCAGTAATGCATCAATTGCTTGAAATTCCATAAGCATGGTAACGCCTTCGCCGGGAATGACTGTCTGTGCTTCGTAACCTCCTGCATGATATCTAACGTCCATTGTCGCATGCCCGATTCTAACTCCTGTTACTGAATCCTGCATTTCCATAAATACCTGGCCGCCATCGAATGATGGAACCGCAGTTAAATGGAATGTCGCGAGTCCTGAGATGTGTGTATCACTTTCGGTCGAGATTGGTGGACATACAACGGTTATTGTTGCCTCGCCGCCAAAGGCGATACCTGCGGCGCCGGTGAAGAAGCCGGAAGAGATACACTGCGACATTGGTAGCTGAACTCTCTCCGCATCTAGCGGGGGCCAAGTCTCTTCAATACGCCATTCACCATCACTGCGCTGAATTTGTGCGTGTAACTGTGGTTTTGGCCCAACACCTTTGAGATAATACTCCATCCACTCAAACAAATCTTGGCCCCAATCCCATCTCGTCATATTATGTATCGCTTCCCCACCATAACCGGAGGCCTGATTATTGTGCTTAGTCCACTGGTCTGGATAGTTGTGTTCCCACTGGCCAAGCATACCAGCCACTTCATAACCCGCATCGATGTATGCTTGATACCAATTTGTCCCGGGTGGCCCACCAAAGACTTGGTGTGGGTCAACGTTCCAATCTTGCATACCTTGAACCCAATATATACTCCCGTTGTATTTTCCGAGAGCTTTGTCAATATGGCTGCGCTCGTCATAGTAACTTGCCATGTATGGGTCCATTTCTCCGAGTCCATACCTCGTTGGACCGGCTAAAAATCCCTCGACTACATCTGAACATAGATTGTCGAGATCGTCATCATCATAGTCCAAAATACTACTACCGTAATTCGAATGCATTACCTGGGACCTTGCTTCAGCGCTACCGTTTTTGTAAAGCAAAGGACCGAGCGCAGTAGTTCCAGAAATCGGAACAATAGTTTTGAGATGATCGCTGCCGAGTGCTGCTGCTTCCCATGCCGTTGCACCCTCGTAGGACTTACCATAGATGGCCACATTACCATTACTCCATTCCTGGTCGCCTAGCCATTCGACCGCAGAGTGGATTCCAAGACCTTCGCCATCCCCGCGGTAGTCGAAGCAACCGGTGCTTTCTTCGGTAGCAAATACCGCAACCTGAGCTAATGCATAACCGTGCGGAACGAAGTTGTCGTAAATAAACTCGCCACGACCAGCAGCAACAATGTTTGTTGGGTTAGACTCATCGCCAGGTTGTCCATAAGAAAAGTAT
>DUJJ01000201.1:2163-3665 GCA_013329865.1 Candidatus Poseidoniaceae archaeon | reverse complement strand
GTAACGCTCTTGATTTCAAGATCATTTTCCAGCGCCTTGCTACCATCATTAGGGTTACCCCATGAGTGAGTTGCTGGAATTGAAACAACGCCATTTGATAGGACTAGCCTTGTCGATGCAGTCAAATAATTCTCATCATCCCAGCCTGGCTCAATGCGATATTGAACTGAAACGCTCACATCATCACCATTTTGAGTGAAGGTCAACCAGTCAGTAGGATGTAATTCTACAAGTTCACTGTCACCCTGACCAATTGGCGAGCCACCGCCGGTGGGTATTAGCCAAGTTCCGTGGTGGTTATCACCGACCACATCAAGTCTTACTAGACCGGGATTTGAGGCAGTTACCTTGAATTCGGTATTCATCTTGTGCCATTTTTGGCTTGTTGTGATTATTTCAACAGGGTCCTCCATATTAGTGTCAATGATTTCTACATCAGAAGAATAGTTCACTCCGTCTAGAGTTACTAGGACACCGCCTGCGGTATCTGAAACAAAAGGTATTGGGATAACATGCTGACCGCCCACATCTGATAAGGTTGAACGGGCGTCGTTAATTCCCAACACCATAGGGGATTGTTGATCGGAGTCTAGCGATATTGATACGGGATATGGCACTGACAAACCAGCCATTTTCATACCTCCAGTGCCAGTTACTTCGAGTTCCATTTGGACGAAATTAGCCCCTAGGAAACCAACGCTTGAAGCAGTGGTTGCGGCATAGCGCAGGGTGTATAGTTGTGAGGAATTTAGGGTGACATATGCACTCTTGACGTTGTCATAACTCCAATTAGCAATGAGTTGATTGCCAACCCGGAGATACAAGCCAGACAAAACCCCAGTTTCTGCCATAACTCCGACCGCAAAAGACTCGATATTGTCCCTCGGCAACCAAGCATATACACTGTCGGTTCCAGATATACCCGGCGTGACCGGAATAGTTTCGTCGCCATTCTCGAAACGGTCTTGCCAGCCCCATGAACCGACCCTGCTGTCACTACCACCCCATTCAACAAAGCCGTCTTGATTGAAATCGATAGCAGGTTGAGCAGGATGTTTTCCTCCGAGAAGTTTCCATGAAAGATACTTGACTTGCCAATTAGGTGTGTTGGAGCCGTTGTGTATTATTCTCAGTTGATAGCGATAGATTGTCTCCTCGCTGGCTTGGGTAAATGCAGGAGCAGTTAGGTTGGTCCAGTTATCAAGTTCTGAGAAGCGTATCTGCAGAACTCCGCCTTTGGTCTCAATCTGACCGTCAATTACCTTAGCTGGAGATAATGGATTGTACCATGGGGAGGTGAGATTACAGTCGGTTGTGGCAATTAGCCCGGGAGCATAATTGACAGCACCACCTTGCATACATGCAGCATCCCAATCTTGATTCAATAGACCCCCTCTGAACTGCGTATTAATTTGACCATCGCCACCAATAGAATGCAAAACAGGAATTCCTGTGCCGGTTGGCGAACCTCTAAATTCCAACTTTAATCTGACCAATGGATA
>DUJJ01000201.1:1141-1761 GCA_013329865.1 Candidatus Poseidoniaceae archaeon | reverse complement strand
CCGTTTTCGTCGAGTATTGTCCAATTCAGAAAGGCACCGCTTGGAATGTTAGCGTCCAGATATACTGGCGCATAGGTGCTTCTCGCTACTGGCTGAGTTGCACCAACGCCCCAGCCAATGGTTGGACTGATCCAGTGAGATTCTGGCGGGCTTGCCAAATGCACATCATCAACAAACCAAAAATCACAACAAGTTCCACTTGCACCACTACCGCTTATCTGCGTAATTCTAATCTGCGTGTTAGCGTGGAGTGCTGCTTGTGGCAGATTGGTGGTCCACTGCTGGGCGGTACCGCCAGAGGTTGCTCCTGACCATGTGTTTAGAGTATTCCAGACACCATTGGTATCGATATATTGAATTTGTAAATCTTCACCAGAATCTGGTTCCTCTCCACAGTTGAATGAGCCTTGTAAAACCCAAGCATGGAGCGGCATGCTAAGTGCACCAGCCAGATTTACGGTTGGTGAGGTCGCATGATGAGGCGCATTAAAATTGGCCTGTGTCTTAACTGAACCGCCAGATGTACCGTTTACCCCACATGTGTTGGTGTAGTGTCCAACAAATGTCGGATTGGATACGGTCCAGCCTTGCAGACCATTATTGAAATCCCATATTGTTCC
>DUJJ01000201.1:0-752 GCA_013329865.1 Candidatus Poseidoniaceae archaeon | reverse complement strand
ATTAGACCAGGTAGCATCACTATCCCAAACGAAGCCATAATGGGTTTGCATAGTAGAAGGTTCAATGCTCAACTGCATGTCGGTAATTGGTGAATTACTCGGCACTTCCACGGTAAAATCGTCATTCACCGCGCCATCACCAGCCAACTGGATAAGGTCTGCTTGTCCAACGGTCGAAAAGCGAATTTTATCTGCGCTCGGTAGAGTAGTAAAATCAGCAGAATCAGCGCTAATATTACCCGTCATTTGCAATGGTCCAATTATTGCCATTAAAACGGCCAAAAATAAGGCACTGCGCCAAGATGTAGCGGCGGACATGTACTAGCGTAAGATTGTAAACACTTCAAACATACCCCCGACAATTAATTTAACTCAGCATTATCTTAGTGAACCAACAACAAATTGGTTTGCCTAAGAATCAAGGGTGATATTCAAGACAACACCATGTTTCGGCGAGCCATGGCAAAGCCAGAACCCGCCGGGGACTTAGACGCTGTGGCATTAGAAACCGCATTACTGAAAGCATGGTCAGAAGAGAATGCGTTTCAGAACTCAATCGAATCCCGACGGAGTGGGGCCCCATTCATATTCTTGGAAGGGCCACCAACTGCTAATGGCAAGCCGGGAATTCATCATGTTGTAGCACGCGCTTACAAGGATTTAGTATGCCGTTGGAAGGCTATGGAAGGATTCCTCGTTGAACGAAAAGGTGGTTGGGATACGCACGGCCTACCGGTAGAAATCGAGGTTCA
>DUJJ01000097.1:4700-7976 GCA_013329865.1 Candidatus Poseidoniaceae archaeon | reverse complement strand
CGCACTGGCTAGAACCGGCAAAGATCAGCAGGCTGCGGAGCTACTAGTCTCGAATACCTTAGATAACTCAATAGAGATCGAAAAGTTGTACAACCTGGTTTGCTCATTGGAATCTCAGGAAGTCGAGGATTGGTTGATTGAGCAACTTCAATCATTAGATGAGGGAGCCTTAGTTCATGTCGCCTGCAATGCTAAAACCTCACTTAGATTGAAGAATGAATGCTACAAGAGAATGCAGGATATGGGTGGTGAAGCTTGGGATAACTCGTCTATGCGAGCCGTAGAGGTATTTGCTCAAAATCTTGAGCTTAGGAGATTGAGTAAAATCTTGACTAGTAATGATATTGCCCCAATCACTCATCCATATGAAGCACTACTGTCTTATCACATCTTAGCGACCAATAGTGAACAAGATTTGTGGGAAAAGTTTGTTGAGATAAGAAACCTGGCTCTGACATCAATACATAGTACAGATCCACCAAATTACCTCACTCCAATGTCACAGAATCTAATCATGTTAATGGAAGGCAATAAGGCAGATGATAAGCCATTTACAGTGCTGCCTAAAAAAGCCTATCAAGCGTTAAAGCAGGCTAGAAATGCCCTGAAAGACGGTGGGACGGGTATCGCCTCGAAAACCCACATTGATCATCTCCTGAAAAGTTTAGAGCAGGCAGAATTATCCATATTGGAAGAGAATTTACTGTCTGTGCTTATCAAAACCCTGAAGCTAAATCAGGCCACAATATCACTGCAACACGGCGAATCAGGCACTGAAATACTGGCGATTCTAAATGAGTTAGTTGTAGGTTTAGATATTCCAACAAGGTTAGTGCGTTCAGTGAGGCAGTTGGTGTTTGATTATGATATTGGGTTGTCAGAGCTAGTAACTTGGTATCAGAAGAACGATCCATTATCTCCCTGGCATACATTGGCAAGAGCAGCGTTATTTGCCCAAAGCAATGATGAATTAAACGCTGCAAGAGAATACCGTCGAGTAGCAGAGAGTGGGGCATTTGACTTCGAAAATTCTATGGTTCTCTATCGAAAATCAATAATTCATCTTGCGCATGCTGAGCAGTGGAGAGAAGCAGTTGATTTATTGGATAACCAACCAGCCCTGAGGACAGCAATCACTAAACGATTTCAGTTGTATCTTAGAGTATCTTTTACTGCTAGTAATCAGAAAACTAACGATGCAACCAACTTGTTGAAGGAGTTTGTTCGACGCTCAAAGGAGGTCGAGGAAGAAAATTTCGAAGGGGAATTAATTAAGAAGAATATTTCGTATTTTGCTGAAGACGAATTGGATAGCTTACGCAATTATCCATTCGAGCATTCAAGGATATTACCGGCAGAACCATTTTCGGGCCGTGTTACAGCTGCGTTAAATTCAATCCAGCGAAATAAACGCAGAACAAGGCATGGGTTTGATGGGCGATTTCGTAACGAGATGTTGCAAACTCCACCCTCAATAATGGCGCTCTATGATATCGCAAGGGATTCAGCAGACAAAAATCCAATTGAAGGACTAATGTATCTTGAAAGGGCGCAAAATTCGGGTAAATTTTCGACCTCTGATATGAAACGCCTGTATGATGCAGAACGCAGTCTATTTGCAACTCACAAGAGAGACATCCCGAACTCTGCTCGTCGATATTTGAAGAATTTGGCTTTGCCACCATTGGTGATTGTGGATACCAACATTCTTGTTGATGCTCTGGTGGATAAAATCGCACAAAATCTAGAACTAGCCAGTGAGACTAGCCTCGATTCTTTCGAGCATGACAACTTCCACAAGGTCTTACTCAGCCGGGCAAATGCTGGTCGAATTAATCTGTGGTTACCATCGATAGTAAAGCACGAAATCATTGAAATCAGTAAGCGCCACGGCAGGCTACGAGCCAAATTCCAGTCATCACTGGTCAAGCCAGAGGTGTTGGATTCCGTATTTGATGATAAGAAAATTGCTCGTTTAGTCGATGAAATAATTCAGGAATTCAATCGCTGGAAACCATTTGACGTCCATCTGGAAAGCGAGGCTGGTGAAGCAGAATATACCGAGCAGATTACAAATTTCCTCACGGAGTTCGTCGAAATTTATGAGGAGCTTACAGAAATGAAGATGGCTAGGGACAAAAAGCAGAAACGAACTACAATCGGCAAAAATTCTGTATTTCCAGAAGAGGCCGACCGCAAAATAATGGCTATAGTCAAACTTCTAGCCTCCCAATCGATTGAGGGGTTGGGTAGTATCTTGATTGCAACTAGGGACGGAGATTTCACTCTTACCGCGAGGGCATTTGAGGAACGTTTTGGTTATGGAATAGTTAAGAATAGTAAAATGCTTAATTCATGGCTTTCATAATTTCCATGGCAATTTAGTTTTGATGGAATTACTCTATTTCACATGTGCGATATTATAGCATCACCAAATTCACTACATTTCAGTAATTCAGCATCACTCATTAGTCTCTCAAAGTCGTATGTCACGGTCTTGGCGGAAATAGCACCTTCCATACCTTTGACAATAAGATCTGCGGCTTGTGACCACCCCATATGTCGCAACATCATCTCCGCACTCAGAATAACACTACCGGGATTCACCTTATCCTGCCCTGCGTATTTTGGTGCAGTACCGTGGGTCGCTTCAAAGATAGCGATTCCAGTATCATAGTTGATATTAGCGCCGGGAGCAATACCAATACCACCAACTTGAGCTGCCAAAGCATCTGATATGTAATCCCCGTTTAGATTCATTGTAGCAAGCACTGAATATTCAGCCGGCCGGGTAATAATCTGCTGCAGCATAGCATCAGCAATCACATCTTTTACCGTAATTACAGTTCCCGTATCGGGATTAGTGAATGTACACCACGGGCCACCATCTAACTCAGTTGCACCAAATTCCTTCTTAGCTAATTCGTAGCCCCAATCTCTGAATCCACCCTCAGTGAATTTCATGATGTTGCCTTTGTGAACTAGGGTGACAGAATCTTTGTCATTGTCTACTGCATATTGTAAAGCAGCTCTGACGATTCGAGCAGTCCCTTCTTGTGAAATTGGTTTTATCCCAATACCTGAGGTCTCAGGGAATCTAATCTTGTCAACTCCCATGTCATTTTGTAGAAAGTCAATTAATTTTCTAACCCCTTCAGTCCCGGCTTCCCATTCAATTCCTGCATACACATCTTCGCTGTTTTCTCTAAAAATAATCATATCAACATCTTGAGGCGCTCTAACTGGTGAAGGAGTTCCGTCGTACCACCGAACTGG
>DUJJ01000097.1:0-4290 GCA_013329865.1 Candidatus Poseidoniaceae archaeon | reverse complement strand
GGTCCTTTAATTGACACTAATCCGTTCCTCATCGCATCGAGTGTTGCCTCAGGTAACCACTCGCCGGTGCTGTTGAATGCTTTTTCACCAGCTAGGACTTCAACCCAATGTATTTGCTTCGAGTTGGTATATGCTTTGGCGACAGCAGCATCAACCACTTTAATCATTACTGGGCTAATGTCAACCCCGATACCATCGCCTTCGATATAATGGATAATTGGGTTATTTGGTATGTTAAGTGTGCCATTTTCTAATGTGATTGTCTCGGCTGCCATTCGACTCAGTTCACCCCACAAGGATTCCCTTCAATAATGAACCGCACATCGGAGTATCATGCGAGGACGCGTTGAGTGGAAAGGGGGCTCTAGAGTCGACTGTTTTAATGAATCAGGGAATAAATTGGAGATTGATTGGAACGGCGGTCCATCGCCCGTCCAAGTAACGCTGCAAATGATTGGTGCTTGTTCGCTTGCGGATATTCAAACCGGCTTGAAAGATAGGAAGGTAGAGAAAATCTGGATTGAGTTAGACGCCGAGCGAGCTGAGTCAGCACCGCGTGTTTTTACGAAAGTGAACATGGTGTATCACATCGAAGGCGAGGCGCCAATGAAGTTGGTAAAGCGATTAGTTCACAAAAGTCACGAGACTTATTGTAGCGTATCAAATATGTTTAACTCAACGGTTGAGTTTACCTCAAGCGTTGTTGTTAATGGTGAAATTGGTTGATGACAATGCTTGCATCGCTTTTGTTAACATGTCTATGAGAATGTCATGTAATGGTATCCAACTACTAGGTATTGATTTTGGTGCGGATTCTAGCTTTAGGATATTATTTTCTGACTTAATCTTGGCATAAGGTCTGACAGGGCCAGAGCCATCGACATCAATAATCACCGAAATTTCATATTCATTCTCAGATTTTGTGACCTTTGCTGTGCTAGGGTTTAGTTTGGCACTGCCTGGAACATTGCTGATAATTTCTTTACCTTCAGATGATTGTAATTCTTGTTTGACGAGGATTTCGAGTAACTCGCTGATCGTCTCGTCCGGTAGCGTGAAGGTCTGAAGGTCATCGACCGAGTTCACTAACACCTCATCGGCATGTTGAGTCACCTCTTCTTCATCGGCGAGCAAAATTGCAAGATTTTCGTTCTGCTGTGTTTTCATGCCATTAGCACTCGCTGTCTGGTAGTTACCTGATACTCCTAGTTCAGCAAATATGTCAATTTCATCTGCATCAAAAGAGTCAGGTAATTCGAAGGCCCCATCATCAAACATAGTAATAAGTCTTCATCCATTATACTTAATGTGATGTTACTCCCTATCGCGTTTTGCATCATGATACATTAATCTACGAGGGAGTTGAAAAGAGTCAAAGGTATCGAACTTTTGGCAGTGATGTGACTAGTGTTGTGAGGAGGCGGGTTCTAATATTGGCGCTAGCCAGTATATTCCTCTTATCACCACTCAATACAGTAGATAGCTTTCCCAACGGGGTTGGGGACGTTGGAAATGAGGGCTGTTTGTGTCACGGAGCCTCAAATTCTAACACAGAGATAAGCCTTACCGGGCTTCCCGAGAAATTTGCTTCGGCAACGAATTACAGTTTACAACTGACGTTGTCCAATGAACAAATCTCACAAGATAACCAATCCGCGCAGGGCGGGTTTAGAATAATTTCAAACTCAGGCACGCTATATTTTAATCAATCAGAAGGTGCAAAGTTGGGTGATGGTTGGACCCATCAGGAATCATCAAATCAACAAAGAACCTGGAATTTTTCTTGGTTATCGCCGAATGATAATACAACAATGGCTAAGTTCCTAATTTACGGGAATGCAGTAAACGGTAATGAACAGCCAACTGGTGATCATTGGAATAACTTGGAGTTATACATCCCGGGAGAACAGAATTTCGACCCAATACCGACCGAGACAAAGGCGGAACATGAATTAGAACTCTTTGACCGGACGATGCTAATTTCTGGACTTATTGCTTTGTTATACATCTGTTACAGAATAATCAGAGATTAATTTACGAATTCGATGCTTTTGTTTCTCAAAGCCCGCATTTGCCGATTTTCGCCCGAGCCGTGAATTTGCTCGCTCTTTACCCCAGTCAAGACCAGCATGACTCTTATCTCATCACCTAGGTCATCATCAACAGCAGCACCCCAAATTATTTTGGCATGTGGTGAGATTTTATCTTGAATTATCTGAGCACATCTCTCAGCTTCCCCAAGGGTGAGATTGGGCCCACCTACTACGTTGATTAATGCGCCCCTTGCGTCGCTGGTGTCTAGTTCTAATAATGGAGAATGTAAGGCTTCCAAGGTCGCTTCTTCAGCCCGATTTTGCGCAGATGAAGCACCTAAGCCAATCATTGCAACGCCACTGCCTGACTTAATGACTGATTTTAAATCCTCAAAGTCGAGATTAACCATGCCGTCGGTAGTAAGTAGTTCGGTAACTCCGGTTATCGACCGGACCAATAATTCATCTCCAACTCTGAATGCACTAGCGATTGGCAAATCCTTAACTCCCTCTATCTCTAGTAATCTTTCGTTTGGAATGACTAGTATTGTATCACAATGCTCTCTAAGTCTCTCAAGACCCCATTCAGCATTCTGCTTGCGTAGAGAACCTTCAGATTTGAATGGATACGTTACAACTGCAATTGTCATTGCTCCTTGTTGTTTGGCCAATCTTGCAATATGTCCGGCAGCGCCGGTACCCGAACCGCCACCCATACCAGCCGTGATAATTGCTAATTGCGTGTCATTAGTAATCCGTCGTAAAACCATCTCGGACTCGAGTGCAGCTGCTTCACCCTTAGACGGATCTCCCCCGGCACCTCTGCCGCGCGCAGTTCTACCAATCAATACTTTTTCATCGAGGGCAGACATTAGCAAAGCTTGAGCGTCGGTGTTTATGGCATAGCCAGTAACATAACTGTTGTCAAACAACCCTTCCTCTGCTAGTCTGCTGACAGCATTACAACCTGCTCCACCAGCGCCATAAACCCTTATTCTAGGTTGCAGTGATTCTAGCAGTGCTTTCAGTTCTTCTTCATTACCCTGGCCGGGTGGTATATCACTAGGAGTAATCCTCACCTGCTCTTCTTCACTTAACTCCAAAACGCGGTCAATTAAATGGCGCATGTGGTTAAGGTTGACCAAGTATCTTTGAAGGTGCCGACGATTTTAATGAGTAAACTATCCATTTTACGATAGTTTACTATGAGCCAAATTAATCTTTCAGACCCTCTTCTGTCACTTGATATACGCATTCTCCATCCGGCAGGTTTGGGGAATCGACTAGTCTAGCAATTCTTCTACCGCCTTTGGCCTTTCTTAGATACAATCTGAATGTGCTTGCGTGGGCTAAAACGTGCCCACCAATTGGCTTTGTTGGGTCTCCCCACATTGCGTCTGGCTTCGAGTGGACCTGATTGGTTACGAGTACCAATGCGTTGTTGATATCTGCTAACTGCTTTAGTTCTTTCAGATGTTTGTTGAGTTTCTGCTGTCTGTTAGCAAGCATACCACGGCCAATGAACTCAGCTCTAAAGTGACTGGTCAATGAGTCTACAATAATCATTTTTACATTTAGCCCCTTACTCATGCGCTTAATTTCATCAACTAGTAGCATTTGATGGGCAGAGTTGTATGCTCTAGCAACGTGAATCCTTGCTAGTACTTGTTCTGGATCAAGATCAAGACCTCTCGCCATTTGAGTTATTCTTTCTGGCCTAAAGGTATCCTCTGTATCAATGTAAAACACATCACCGTCGAAACCACCAACCTCAACAGGTAACGTGCAATTGACAGCTAATTGATGGCCAATTTGGGTTTTTCCACTACCAAAGGCACCATACACTTCAACCAGGGCCTGGGTTTCAAATCCGCCACCGAGTAGGTCATCGATGGATTGAACTTTCGAGGACAACTTTTGTACCTCCTTTCTGCGCTCTAGAAGCGCACCGCCAGAAACGAATCCGCCAATATTAGCCATCTTTTTGGCTGCAGCGATGATCTTTCCAGCGACTGATTCACCAATTTCAGCCTGTTCCGCTAAGTCTGCAGGAGACATAACTGCTAGTGATAATAAGTCGTCAAAACCCGCCTCGCGCAGTTTTTCCGCGGTTGCCGGTCCAACACCGGGTAAATCCTCTATTTTCGCTTCTGGCTCTTCTTCATCAGCGGTCATCATTAACACCGTGTCCTCCAGAGGGTCTTCATTCTTTTCAATCTCAATCTTGGTTTTTTTGCCTGCTTTGGTCGCCATTTCA
>DUJJ01000102.1 GCA_013329865.1 Candidatus Poseidoniaceae archaeon | reverse complement strand
GCACTGTCCTTAGTTTTCCGGTTTTTAAAAGACGCAGTGCCCTGTTTAGCAATGAAAAAACGATAAAGTGCTCGTGCCGGGATTCGAACCCGGGTCGACGGGATGAAAACCCGCAATGATGGACCTGGCTACACCACACGAGCGACAGGCTGCCGACTAACCGCCCGTTCATAACAATTCGCATTTTCAACTCACTGTGGTGGTTAGCTGTGTGATTGCTGTTCACTACCAAGATTTGACCACCACTGCCAAATGAAGTAAGTAAGCGTAATTGTGCCAATCATTAACACTGCAATAAGGATTTCATTGTCGAGAAATGTGTGCATTGCATCCAAGGCTTTCTCACCGTATATGCCAATCAATAAAGCCTCAAGTCCAAATCGCAGTCCTCTGCCGAATAAACCGGCAACGAGGAACGACTTTTTATCCATCTCACCCATTCCAGCCACCCAACCAAATACCTTGTACGGAATCGGTGAGACAGCTGCGATGAAAATTCCAGCACGACCATATTTGCTTGTTAACGTCTCAAGTTTTGTCACATGCTTTGGTTTGGCAAACCTATCAAGCAACTGTCTGCCCCACTTTTGACCGATTAAATAACCGACATACGAGCCTGCAACAGAGGTCAGTGTCACGACCAAAAAATACCATAAGACGAGTGGTTTATTGCTCATGGCCTCATAGAGCATTGGAAGGTAAACCAAATCTGGTGGTAGTGGTTGAATTATGGCTTCCGTGAATGATACAACGCCTAACACGCCGGAGTTAGTTCGCTCTAGGATGAAATCGAGAACGTTGCTGTACCACGACACAAGTCAATGGTCTAGTCCTGATTTATTGAATGTGTGGCTAATCGGTGGGTTGATGTGGTTGATTGTTAGCATCTGATAACGATGCGAGTGCTAGATACTGCGGCGTTACTTTACTGGCCGGCATCAGAGATTACTGGCGGCATTTGCTCAGTCAGCCAACAAAGTGAGTTAGAGAGGGTCAGTCCTCAACGCTACATGCTCATCAATAGTCTTGAAATTGACTGGCGAATACCTGACCCAAGCTGGATTGATGAGGCAAGAAATAGAGCCGCAGAAAGTGGAGATTTACCGAGACTCTCCGATGTTGACATTGATGTCCTCGCATTGGCAATTGGACTAAATGCACCCTTGTATACCGACGACTATCGATTGCAGAATGCTATGCAAATGGCCGGGTTGGAGACTCACTCCGTGGGCGTAAAACGGGCCAAGCAAGTTTGGCAATGGGAACTTCGTTGTTCAGGGTGTGGCTCAACGGAACCTATTCCAGCGGATGTCGAATCTAATAGGTCCGGTCCTGTCAAAGATTGTGTGTCATGCGGCGCACCGATGATGCTAAAGCGCAAAAAACGGTAATCATTCCTCTGCTGCGAGATCTTCGAGTGCGTTCACCTTCTTCTCTAATTCATCCGGGTCCATCCCGGTGGGGTCGATACCAACAGCCTTAGCACGGGCAGCAAGAGCTTGTGCAGGAGTTCTCCCGCCAGCGTCCATATCAGTTATTGTTTGTTCGAGTTTCATTGCTTGAGTAGATTGGTCGAGGCCCTTTTGGAATTCACCTTTCGAGCGACCTAGAGCATTAGCCATTTTCGGTAGTCTTTCTGCGCCAAATAAGACAAAAAATATTACTAATAAAACAATTATTTCAAGTGGTCCAAGCCCGCCGAACATACTCCTTCCTCATGGCTTGGTGAGCGGTGTTGCTGTTGAACTCTTCGGTTAATGTGAGGCATTAATTATTCATTTAGCCACCTGAAACCGGAGGTAGCAGCGCTAATTCGTCGCCGGGGGATAGGATTGAATCCATCTCACAGAATGCGCCGTTAATTGCGACCTTCAGGCCTTTGTTTATCCACTCGTCAGCCCCCAATTTATCTATCAAAAACTGACATGAAACTGGTCCAGTTACGGTAATCTGGTGGGTTCTCCCGTAGGCGTCTTTAAGTGGTCCAAAACAAAGCACAGTGACGCTCATTGCTGCTTCTGCATCGTCCATAGTGACGCCTCAAAGCGGTAGTTTATCAACGCAGTTCCTCTGAACTATAACTATGCGGACAGTTATGCAGGCAAATGACTTGTGGAAGTTGTATCCATCTGGTGAGTCAACGATACAAGCAGTTAGAGGTGTTAGTCTAGAGGTCACCGAAGGAGAAGTCATAGCAATTATGGGCCCTTCAGGTTGCGGGAAGACTACCCTACTCAACGTGTTGTCTGGGATTGATGAGCCAACCTCTGGCGGAGTAATGCTCGAAGGCAAACCGCTATTTGGTATCAGTGACGATGACCGTTCGAGGATGCGTGCGGAAAATCTGGGATTTATTTTCCAAGACTTCAACTTACTGCCTGTTTTGTCAGCAGTAGAAAATGTTGAGTTGCCTCTGTTAATGATCGGTAAACCCGCTGGTGAAGCAAGAACAACGGCTCTAGACGCACTTGCTGCAGTTGGTCTAGGTGACCGCAGCGACCATCGTCCAAGTGAGTTATCAGGAGGTCAGCAACAACGGGTCGCAATTGCTCGAGCCATCGTTCACAAGCCCACAGTAATATTGTGTGATGAGCCAACTGGAAATTTAGATTCCGCTACCTCGTCAACAGTTATGGAATTACTCAGAGGGATTAACGAAAAATTAGGCACAACATTCTTGCTGGTTACTCACGACAGCGATGTGGCACAACAGTGTAGCAGAATTTTACAAATGGAAGACGGTCAGATTGTTAGCGATAAAATTGGTGTTGAGGAGGAGTAACCCTGCTGTTTGAGGCTGCCATTTTGCTGCTACTGGTCGGTATTCCGTCCAGTATCTCAACCTGGCAGTTGCAACGCGCAAGAAAACTTTCATCGATGGTTCAAGCAGTGTTAATTGGTGCACCAGTTATTGATTCAATTATCGGCTTTTGGTTGTTTGAGTTGTTAGGTGTAAGCGGCTTATCACTGTGGGTTGGTGCTTTGTGCATTGGCATAATTAGCCATATTCTAGTTCAGCCGCTATTAGTTCCACAGCGGCTAATAATGTGGCGGTTGGCCAAAGAGAATATTTTACGCAGAAAGCGACAAGCAGCGCTCTTGATGGCAGGATTAGTTATTGCGTCAGCAATTATCAGTTCGTCATTAGTCGTTGGCGATTCCTTAGATGCGACTATTACCAACGAAGTCGAAGGTTCATGGGGCGAGACGGATGTCACGCTATCAGGATTTGACTTCTCGACAGGCGAGCGCGTTGTTATTACTGAGAATGTCGCAAACAGCCTATGGTCCGAGATATCTTTAGACGACTCACTGAGTCAAATTATCGACGGGCAACAGCAGGGGATAATCAGCGCAGTTTCGATAGCTGTAACGAGTGGTAAATCTTTGCCAGCAGTAACCTGGGCAGCGATGAATTCCACCATTGATAGCGAAGCAGTGTGGCCAAAAATCGGCGGAGCAAGCGGCATCAGATTTATTGATATTGCTGAGGTTAACAGACTTGAAGGAAATCCTAACATTGTCATTAACAAGGTGTTAGCTGACGAATTAAACATCAATCAAGGTGATAACGTCGAGGTCGGTTACTATGTCACGGAAGACAATACAAGGAAACGTGTAGAACAGACTTTTTCGGTTTTCAAGGTGATAAACAACGCCGGAATGGGTAGTTTAGCGGGGACGCAGTCGCCAGCAATATTCAGTGACTTACTCACTGCTCAGTTGCTTCAGAAGCTGCCCAATCAGGTCAATACAGTATACTATGCTCTGGATGACAAACACGATAATGAAAACGCTATTCAACCAATTCTAACCAATCTAGGCGAGTTATTGAATACTACTCTGACTGCTGAAGATGTTGGGCTAAACCTGGAATATCAGGATGCTGCAAACTCAGTTACACTATCCTCCGAACAAGGTATTGGCCGCATTGCCGGTGAGGATGTTATCGCATTGAGGGAAAACCTCTCGAGGTTAATTCCAAACACCTCAATGCTTGAAGTTCTGCAGGTGCCGCTTATCGAGGTCGACTATGATGATGAGCAGATCTTGACCCTTGCCTCGGGGCAGATTACCGATTTGCTAATTGGTAATCGCTCATTATGGCACTTTGCTGATGGTGGTTTTGGTTACCAAATTAACGGTGATGGGGATGCGTGGCTTTGGCAAGCTGATGACAATGAACGAATCAACGGATTCACCATGAGTGAAAACGGTAGCCTCGGCGCAGTTGCTTATACTGGTGGTATTGTTATTGGCAGTGAGCAAGACCTTGACAATCAGTTTTGGGCAGAATATGAATCCAGTGGTGAAATAGAGGACATTGCGTTTGGACTTGACAGCTGGTGGGCCATTGAATCTCAACTCGATGAATTAACCTTGCATCAGTTTTCACTTGACCTCGTAATAAATGACAAGAAGGTGTTAGATATTTCAATGCCGTCTACCATTTTATCGATTGAGTTAATCGCTGAAGACAAACTCTACTTATCTGTTGAGGGCCTACTAAATATCAACCGATACGTTTCTCATAATTTGTCATTACAGGGGGGTTTCAATCTTTGGCAAGATGGCGATTACTGGCCTGCTGAGGTTGAGACAGAGCCTGCAGGATTGCAAATATGTAACGGTCAATCCGTCGTATATTCAAATTATCTCGGGAACTGGTGCACCTATGAACAAGGCATACTAAGGTTCAGTTCCGACGCTATTGAAACGATTCGACTACCAGTATTATCTTCGGCAGGGGGCTTTGGCGAGCTACCTCAGTTATTCCTGTCATTTGGCGGTGGTGAGTCTCCAGTTAGTGTGACCGATGATAACGTAATAGTTTCTAATAGGCTCAAAGATTTGAACATGATACAGAATTCTAGTGGCTTGTGGGTCAAAGGCTTGATTCCCTACGCCTTCGGTAATGATAGTGCTCTCCGTCTATCCTATGACGGCGAATATCGTGATTTGACCGGACTTGAATCCTTGGCCGAGTTGGATGATGTGGTTCTTGGTTTTGTCTCCCTCGACTATGCTGAGCAATTATCTGC
>DUJJ01000197.1:1313-6313 GCA_013329865.1 Candidatus Poseidoniaceae archaeon | reverse complement strand
ATCAATGGTTGTCCGTTTGAGGTTGTAATATCGCTTTGAAGTCGACTGTGTAGAGAAATTGCCTTGTCAATCGTCCGTCCGGCTAAATCATCGGTTGTAATGCTGCCGAATGGGCCCTCATTGAGGTAGATAAGATAGCGCGAAAAGTCATCATCGTGTACTAAAGTCCACGAGGCGCTCAACGTGCCTCCACCATCGTCTGGGCGATCTATTAACTCAATCATCTCGACAGGGGTTTCTAACTTGATGTAATCATAGGTTATTCGTGCTTCGAGGGATCCGTTTGATGGTGCTCGAAGGTTTAGTTGAACATACTTGGTGCCATTAATTTGAACTGCATTATCCACTGCAGACTGTAGCGTGTTTGCTAGTTGTGGGTCGTCTGATAGGTTCAATGTTACGGCATACTTTAGGCTGTTTGACTTCGCCCAAGTAGCAGCACCACTTACTGGCGAGGTGAAGGCCAACGGGATGCCCTGGAAAAGAATATTGTGAATTCCGGGAGTGCCAGAGTTTTGGTCGAGAATAATCGGATTGTCAAGGCTAGCGAGTTGTATTTGAACACCCGGATGGGTTAGATTGGTAATATCTTGGTTGATTAGGTTGAAGCCCATATTCAATGGGTCAGCCCGTCTTAATTCGAATCTTTCAAGGGGAGTCCATTGCGGGTTGTTCATCCAGCCAAATAACCCATCATCGTCGGTAGTTATCCACAAGTAGTCTTGAGAAATCGTTCCACTGGTAATTGAAACATCTGGAATGACGAACACTTTTGCTACGGAGTGGGAGGGTGTAGTGGCGTCAATTATCGTAATAATATCTCTACCAATTGCCAATAGATTATCGCCATTGCTAACCAGCTTTTCTACCGGCCAACTTGGAATCTGGAATGCGGCTGAGCCATCCTCAAACTGTGCTGTAATCCCATTCCAATGTGTCATTGGGCCAACATCTGTGGCGATGTGCAAACCCCACCAATCACTTGCTAATGCCGTTACAGTGTTGGACGGTAATTGGTCAAATCGATGGGTTTGGGTGACTAATCCAGACGTCCCATCAACACTGGTAATCCCAGGCCTCTCACTACCTGCACCATCATGGCTGACATGGATTTGCGTGTTGCCCGAGCCATCAGTTGTTTTGATTAGGCCCCAAGACGAAGTCCCCAGCATGCCATTAGCGCTTGTGAGGACATTTACCGAGTTGGTGGAAGTATCCATCTTGGCCACTCCCAGTGGAGTAGACGCCCACAAATTTGGTGAGTCGAACAATATATCTTGAACTAAATTTGACGGCATTCCATCAGTCGTAGTTAGCGGGTTTATCCAGTCATTTGTCTGTAACGACCATCGGCCGATGCCACCGTTGGTAGCGATGTAAACCACATCAGCAGATGCCTCAATTGCATTGACAATATTGGAGGGCAAGCCAGCAAGTAATTTGCCATTACCAAAACTATTGCTAACAGTATTGTAAATTTGCACACCGGCTGACGAGCCTGAATTACCCTGTAAACCAATGATTAGATCGGTTCCGACTAACTTTATCCCGTCCATATTGTTGTGTAGCGCACCGTTGATTGGAGTTAGTACTGCTGAAACTGTGTCTAACATCATTAGCCCAGTTGGTGACGTGGCAATGTACAGATCTGTTCCAACCAGCTCCAGATCCTTGGCTTGAGAATTAGCCGGTAACGTCCAGCCTTGTTGCCAAATGATAGTTCCGTCAGCTTGTCTTTCTCCTTGGAGAATGCCGGCACCTGTTGATTGACCAAAACCAACATTCTCACCGATGGTTGTAACCCATACGTGAGTTGCGTTACCTGCCATTGTTGTTACTTGACCACTTACAAGACCAGGCAGTGTTTGAATTGTAGTCTGACCAAAGTTGTCTAAGTGGTCCACGCGACTGTAACCAGATGAGCCGCCGGCTTGGCCCAATAACCAGCCAGTGCCAGACCATTGGAACGAGGTGACTGAGGAGCCTTCAGCATTGGAATTTACTTGACTAGTTATTGCTCCGCTGGTAGTTATGATTGAGTAACCGCCGCCGATTACATTAGGTCCAGATTGGCCAAGTCCATGACCAATAATTAATTCGCCGCTAGCGTAATCAACAGCGTCCCACCACACTCTGTCACTTGGCAGGTTGTGGGTTTGCGTGGTTATGTCAGACAAAAATAGGCCTGAATTCATGTTGTATTTTCTGATTGGCTCATCATCTTCATAGAAAGTGACATAGAGTGTGTCTGTTGAATCATCACAAGCAACTCCGGAGACTTCACCTTGACCAAGCGAGGCTTGAGTAAGAGTGTTCACGATTGTACCGGTGGAAAGGTCCAGTTGTTCAATGCCGCCGTTTGAGTTGTATATTCCGACATTGAGCAGTCCGCCACAGTAAGACATCGTGATTGGATAGCCATTTTGAATGCCGTTTTGTCCGCCTTGGGTGAACACATTCCAGTTCGTACCGTCCCAGTGAGAGATTGCTCCGCCTTGGAATCCTTGCCAGCTTTGACCATCCCCACCACCCAATACTAAATTCACTCCATCCGTCCACAGTTCGTAGATTTCACTGCCGGAATTGCCGGGCAGTCCATTATTTTCCTGCCATGTAGAAAGCCATGCATTATTCGCCCGGTCGAATCTTGCAACACCATCCTCGGTGGCGAACAACACCTCGTTATCGTACTCGATAATCTCTCGAATCGGGAAATCTAAACCATCATCATCATCCCAGGAATCAACAAAGTTTCCGCTAGAGTCATACAGGTTTAGGCGTAGTTCACCCCAAGAGACCCACATATCTCCGTTGGTTGCCTCATAGGCGGTAACTCGGTCAACTTGTCCACTGGGCTCGATATTTTCGCCCCATGCGTCGTTAGCGATATCCCATTGTGCAATACCCCCTTGACCGTCGTAATAATCTGGGAAACCGTCGTTGGAGGCAACACTAGCCATGATTATTCCATCGACTAATCCAATACCCCAGGCTGGACCACTGTTGTCGTCTAGTTGAATTCCAGCATCGATATTGGATAACTCCTGGAAATTTGCCACATCGATACGATAAACACTGTTACTATCATCGCCTTGATGGTAATACATCACGTCATTGTATATGACCATCTGATAGGGTTCGCCATTGCCGATGTATAGGTCATTAGATTTCTCTATATCATACACTTCAGCGCCTGTTGTGACGTCGATTAACTGGAACCCATCCTCACCGCCAATCCATAATTGATTTGGGTTAATATCGGCAACTAGACCCGTGACATCCTGATTGCCAGGATCAAGAATTGCGTTGCCAGAAGGAGAGTTGCTATATTCAGTCCAAGTCGGTAGCCAAGAATTGGTCGAGATTTCATATCTTGCTATTCCAATTCCATTTAACCCGATATATGCAACATCTCCGATAACCTCGATTGGGGCATTGTCAGTGTCTTCACCAGCTTCCCAAGTATCGACGACCTCAAACGGATTGGTCGTTAAAATCCCAACTCCATCATTAGTTCCTCCGTACACTCTAGTTCCATCAGTTCCAACGGATTGCGTTTCCCAATCTGGCATACCGTCATTTGCGTTCATGCAGTCATCGACTTGCACCGTGCTGGTTGGATACTTACAGACCCCTCTATCGGTTCCAACATAAATATCACTGCCGAGAAGAACAAAGTCGAAGAATGTGTCAGGATTAGTAACCCAACTTCCACCTCGACCTTGGAAGTTTATTGCTTGAGCGCCATCCCATTTTACCGCTCCATCTTCCCCGCCGAGATATAGATGCGAGCCATCAGAAATCATGGCATAAATAACATCCGAGGGCAGGATGTCGAGATTAGAATTGCTACCGCCTGAATCGGTAAGTGGCAGTAATATCTCGCCGGTTACAAGGTCCTTTCTTACTACGCCGTATCCGGGTAGTCCCATGTGTAATATGTCATCATAAACGGCCAACGGGACTTCTTCTGCATTGTTTATTCCGGTTGAACCCCACGGTGCAAGGAAAGTCTCATTGGCTATATCGAATCTTGCCAGTCCGATATCGAGTGTTGCAATATAAGCGATGTTGCCGTAGGTAACAACGTCAGTTAATCCACTTGTAGTCAATTGATTTGAAGAGTCATAGACAGATATTGAATTTGTGACGGTATCTAGAACTGAAATCGCTGTGTTTGAATTGATGGTGATTAGGTTGCTTCCACTAACCGCTATGCGCTGTACTGAATTTGATGCCAAGCCATCGGCGACACCCCACGATTGCAGAATAGTTCCGTTATCGTTCATTTTGTGGGCACCTGTTGAGTCTCCTGCAAGATATAGGTAAGTGCCGTCGGTAATCATCTGGTTGATGTCATCGCCAATCAGTTTAGGTGCTAACCATCTGGATTGTTGCGTGTCAAACCGATTCATAATTCCATCAGCAGCCACATACAAGACCCCATTGAGCTCAACCGCATCGTCCATGTCTGCTGATGTGGGTCCGCTGGCCAGCAGCATATTTCCTTGGTATTGTGGATTAGCTGCGGCATCAAGGATTGCTAGATCGCCTCCTCCGTCACTTACCAGTAACAATTCACTAGCGGGTGCACGAGGTCCAATGCTCGGCCAGACCAATAACTTCTCACCATCGTTTACCAAACCAAAGTCTTGAAGATTATAGGTCTGCAAAAATACTCCGTTTTGTGTGTTGTATGTCTGCACGGAATTGCCGTTTAAAATGGTCAAAATGCTGTTGGATATTGCGATGTCAGCAACAGAATTTGAGGTTAACCAGTTATTCTCGTTCCAGGTCGAGAGCCAGAATCCAGTATTCCAATCATACCTTGCGAGACCTGCATCATCTGACGAAAGTAGGAGTTGGTTGCCAGATTGGGAAAATGAGGTAATTGTATCGCTGTGGAGGTTATTTGCAGTGGTCCAGGTGCTCAATTGGGAATTACTGTTCATGTCCCAACGAATCACGCCTTCGTTTTCGAATGAAAAATAGAGGATGTT
>DUJJ01000197.1:0-939 GCA_013329865.1 Candidatus Poseidoniaceae archaeon | reverse complement strand
TCAGACCATGAGTTACCATCGAAGACTGAAATTCGTTCAGCGTTTGCAGCATAGACTAGGCCATCACTACCGATAACAAACTGTTCGTATTGCATTGGTTCGGTCGTAGAGTCGGCAGGGTTGGTAACAGAGTCTGGCAGTGCTGGCTGAATTGACGTATCTACTAAGGAGATGGCGTGGAAGTAATCATCATCAGTGAGTATGTGAAGCATCAAACTAGTGCTATCGATGGCTAACTCTACAATACGATTCGCATCACTGAATTCAATAATATCAATTATTTTGGGGTCATTATTGTAATCGATAATAAGGATTGAATTCCCGATGGCAAGATACATCCGGCCATCAACAAAATGTATCGCATAGTCACCAATTTCTAGGCTGACTGGCTCGAATGTAACTGCAGGGTCAACAGGCGCTAACGCCTCAATAATCAATTCATTAATTTCTGCCCCGGAGGGTAAGGCCCAGTAGGCTCCAGACTCACTATTCGGTGCCAGTCTCCCTGAGTGAGGGTTAGGACTGGTAAATGAATCACTCGAACCCAGGATGCCTAGGCCTTGCCAGTCAAATAAATTGATACCGATATCGCTTGCAGTTATTACCGGTTCTTCAATGGTCAATCCACTGCTCCCGTTGACCCTCACTTCCATTGTTACATTAGACAATAATGCCCCTGGTGCGAATTCAAGACCCCAATTTGCATTTGCCGATAAGCCGATATCTGGATTTGCGCCAACGGCATCTAATTGAACCCAACCGGTGTCATTGCTGGCTTGTTTTGGCCACACAGTTTCATTATCGGTCAGATGAGCTGACACAGGCGCAATAAGCATCATCGGGCTCATGGAGGTTACAAGCATAAGCATAGTCAGTAGTATGGCTTTGCGTCCTCTGCGCAGCGCATGAGTAGCACTTACCACACTGTTCATGACTTTG
>DUJJ01000177.1:9211-11484 GCA_013329865.1 Candidatus Poseidoniaceae archaeon | reverse complement strand
AAACGCCCATCGCCACCTGAAATTGGGCCGTCAAGACGGTCTCCCGCAGAAATGTTCCATGCATCATTGACTGCGATGGCACCGGGGGACCAGGCGACTGCGGCTTGCCGGCCCCCACCAACAGTAGGGCAGGAGTTTGCAATATTATTACCACAGGCCAAGCCATACAAAATGTGGTCGCCAAACGTCACCATGTTGGTGTGGACGATATCATAATGAGAATATTGAGCTTCACCTAAATTTGCTGAAAACTGGAGAGTTTGATTTGTAATATCATAAGCGAAGACTTTGACATAATGACCAACAGGAGAGCCCGTATTAGCGTGTGCAGTTCCGATGATAGTGTTACCATATACTGCACGGAGTTTTATCTGACCATTGTTGTTTTGAGCATAGGCGTTTTGCTCCATTGACTGATACAAGCCTGATTCTTGCCAAACTGTACCATTATTTGGGTTGTAAAATGAAATGTAGTATGAATAATAACTCGATGATGGATTATCTAGATTTTTGTGACCTATGGCGATTACGCCATTCGCTAACTCGCCGTAAGAATTGGTTGAGTGACCGTAAAAATTGATATTAGGATCTGAGAAATTTGTTGCACGCCAAACTGAGGCATTGATGCTGTCATACCACCAAAGATCTTTGTCACCGAAATGGTCTGTAGCCTCAAACAAAACTTTTGTTCCTGAACGCATCGGATTTATGTTGCCAAACAATGACCATGCTGAATCCGAACCTACTGCAATATCTGCCGCCATCCATCCAGAACCATTACTGGCATCATAGACCCATAACTCCTTGCCGTTAACACTATCATCACCCAAAAACAATAATTGGTCACCTAATACAACAGAGCGCGTGGGCGAAATCGTAGAATTAACATATACTGAAGACAAATCGCTTGGAATAGATAGTGATTGTGTAACCGGATCAAAAATACCTAACCAGTTACCACACTTTGAGAAAATTTTATCGCCCAGGGCACCAAAGTAACTGGAGTGAAAAGAGTAGCCACAATTAAGATTTGTAGGCTCCCAAATGGTTTGATTATCATAATTGAAAATGGTAACATCTGAGTGTGATGTGCCCATGTAGACATTTCTACCAATCACTGCAGCACTACCTACACTAGCACCTGCGCTTGGAAGACTTGCTATTGAATAGAAAGTATCGTTACTCGGGTTGTAGCCAAAAATCGCATGGTTTTGATTATTCGAATTCCCTAAGTCATACCGCACCAATGTCACTCCGTCGATAATGCCAATGAACTTCCAATAAGAATTCGTACCTGGGCATTGCGATGTGCCTACTACATTCGGCTGCCAAGAGGTTTTGTTGACGTAATTGTAGGCAATTATACAATAGGTACGACTATCTTTACCAACTTTCCCTTTGAGTAAAATTACATCATCACTTGTCGCAATTATATCAACAGATCCAGAGAAGCCATATGTTTCTAATGACCCAGATGGCGCCCACTGAGTGTTGTTACCGTAAACAATCGAGGTTCCTTGAGCAGTCTCAAACACCGGAGTTTCTTCGCTCAAAGAATCATTGGATGTTGGTTGATTATTAATCAGATCCAAATACCCGACTTGGGTCATAATAATCATTAAAATGACTAAAAACGATGATTTCATCGTTTTTCTTTGGCTTCCGCTGCCGTTCATAGTCGAATTGGCGCAGTTGGTCGTTTATAAGCAATTTTACAGCAAATGTGCCGCCTGTGATTTTACTAATCAGCCGCCAGCATCAAACATGTTGATGACAGTCTCAAGTCGTCGCGCCTCTTCTTCCAATTCAGCCTTGTCCTTCTTGTCAAGATTAACATCCTTGAGTTTCTCATTAATTTCATCAAGACTCTGTCTGGCTGCTTCACGCTCCTCAACCATCTTCTTGTCTTCCTTTACCATTTGCCTAGTAGCAGCACGCTGCTTGGAAGTTGCAGCCTGGGTGTAAACACTCTCGGTGAGTTCAACCGATGTTGGATATGGAATGTTTATGCCTTCCTCGCTGAAGTTTGCGTCTATGGTTCTAAGCAACCAATCACGGGCTAATTGCTCATCAGAATAATCCTTACACCAAGCGAACAAACGGTATACCTTAGCGAAATCACCAAGCTCCACCATCAAGACTTGGGGTTTTGGCTCGTCAAGGATGTATTCACAATCTCGAGCAATGTTGAGCATCGTCAACTTGACGTGCTCGGTTTTCTCACGATAATCAACGCCAACGTCGATAACGATAGAGATACGACGAGCCATACC
>DUJJ01000177.1:6894-8884 GCA_013329865.1 Candidatus Poseidoniaceae archaeon | reverse complement strand
GAGCCATACCGTCACCGCCGCCACGAGCGTGGTTGATGATAGTCGATTGAACCAGAGTGTTGTTTGGGATAACTACCAGCCGCTCGTCACGGTCCAAAACTTTGGTTGATAGAATGCCGGTGCCGACTACGGAGCCCCAAGTGCCGTCAACTTCGATGCGGTCGCCGATTTCAAACGGTCGGTCAATTGCTAATAGGAAAGAGTTGACAATATTACCAAGCGTTTGCTGGATTGCTAAACCGATAATTAGCGAGAACACTGCTAGTGAGGCAAGAACACCAAACAATTCCACTCCAATCTCGGTCAAAGCCAGGTAAAGTCCACCAAACCAAATGGCGAATCTCAAAGTGAATGTGATCAGCGGATTACTACCCGAAACTGTGACGCTTGACTTTTCAGTGAAACGATCCATGACCATGGGGATGATGTGCTTGATTGAAACGCTCGCAATCGAGGTCGCAGTTAGTATGTATATGGCAGAAAAGTATGGTGCTAGTGTATCATTAAATTCCGACTGGTTGGAAATCCACAGAGTAGATAGTTGCGCTGCACCAACAAACAAGAAGAAGTAAGCACGGTTTGCTATTGGGCGGTGTAATTTGTCGTCCCAGGCAGTATCGGTTGACATTACAACGCGACCCCACGGCCGGACAATCGTGTATTTGACGATGTAGTAACCGATGACGGTGAAGATTATCGACAGACCTACCTTGATTAGCGGGTTCAAATCATTAGCTGCATCAATCTGCTCATTTACAGTATCCATAATGCCACTCATATGCCACACCGATGGTCGCTCGACTCACGAACCTTTTTTGATTGTTTTCCTAATTTAACTGTGGCAATATTTTACTGCACCGTCACCGCATAAGTAAATTGGAGTTGTGAAATTTGTTAGATTAGGCCAAAGTTCCGTTTTGATAATCAAGCACGGCTTGGTGTATTTCTTGGCGGGTATTCATCACAAACGGGCCGTATCTAGCAATTGGCTCATCGATTTCCGGCCCGGCTAAAATCAGTAAATCACACGGACTATCACAGATAATTTTCACTGAATCACCGTCTGACAGCAGGGCAAGTTCTCCATCACTTGCCTGCTGCTTAACCCCGAATCCGAATGGCATAGGTTGTTTTCTTACGCTTAGTTGGTCACTTATCCTAACACTGCCACTGAATACGTAAATCATCCCATTGAGCCCGGAGGCAATTGATTGATTCAAGACCGCCCCTTTCTCCATTTTTACATGGATAAGAGAAATCGGAATAACCGTATCGATAGACGAGGTTACTCCCAAACACTCGCCGGCAATTACTCTCGCCCACACACCATCACGCTCAACGGTTGGTGAATCCGCTTCAGGAATTTCTTGATATCTTGGTGCCATCATTTTGTGCTTTGCGGGTAAATTAACCCAGATTTGAAAACCATGCATTAGGCCACCGGAATCGTAAAAATCCGGGTGTGGCAATTCCGAATGGATGATGCCTCTGCCGGCGGTCATCCATTGCACATCACCCGGATTCAAATCTCCCGAGTTACCTGCTGAATCCTCATGTTGCATACTGCCGTTAAGCAGATATGTTACTGTCTCGAATCCACGATGCGGATGTGACGGTGCACCAATCGCCTCCTTGGGTCCATAATTCACTGGACCCATTTCATCGAGGAGGAGAAAGGGCGACATTAGAGAACCCATAGCCACTGGTCTCCTAACTTTGAAGCCGCCTCCCTCTCGCACTACATGAGTTGGAACTGTTGCCTTAACACTACGTGTGGCCATTGATTATCAACCAAAACAACTCAACTATATATTCAAACTCTTGCACAGACCCACGCATGTAGAAAACTAACAATTAAATCATGAAATAATGACAGGCTTACGATAACAATGGCAGAATCAGTTATTTTTGAGCATGCTGCAACATCAGGGACGGACTTCTTAATGTATACCAGTGATTTTTGTGGTTATTGTAACGCAGCAAAACGCTT